>NZ_JBHWGV010000038.1:18112-35128 GCF_042732955.1 Kitasatospora sp. NPDC059747
CTCGGGGTTGTTCTCGTGGCTGCGGGGGCCCAAGCCCGCCTCGGCCGCGGGCTCAGCGCCGTCGGGCGGGGCCGAGGGGGGGCCGCGGCCCCCCGCGCCCCCCCTTCGCCGTGCTGTGTTGCGGGGGGTGTGAACCGGGGTGGATCAGCCGGCGTGCGGCGTGACCTTGAGGATCTTCACCATGGCGGGCCGGCCGTTGGGCAGCTCGTAGGTGGCCTCGTCGCCGATCTGCTTGCCGTCGATCGCGCGGCCCAGCGGGGACTGCGGCGAGTACACGTCCAGGTCGCCGGAGCTGGCCACCTCGCGCGAGGCGAGCAGGAACTCCATGGTGTCGTCCTCGTCGCCGTCGAAGGCGATCGTGACGATCATGCCCGGGGCCACCACGCCCGAGTCCGCGGGGGCCTCGCCGACCTTGGCGCGCTCCAGGAGCTGGGTGAGCTGGCGGATGCGCAGCTCGTACTTGCCCTGCTCCTCCTTGGCGGCGTGGTAACCGGCGTTCTCCTTGAGGTCGCCCTCCTCGCGCGCCGCCTCGATCTTCTGGGCGATCTCGATGCGCCAGGGTCCGGTCAGGTGATCCAGCTCGGCCTTGAGCTGGTCGTAGCCGGCCTGAGTGAGCCAGGTCACGTTCTCACTGGTCTGGGTCACAGGTGCTCCTCGTAGGTGCTGGGGCTGTGCTGAGGGTGTGAGTCGTCAGCAGGGGGTTGGTGGTGATATCGGTCTCAACTACAAAGCAACGCCCGCTCCCGTACCATCCGGTGCGGAAGGGGCGAAACCACGAGCCTAACAAGTCCTGCCGACAAGCGGGATAGTCGTTTGCGCGCCATTGACGGCGGCGTTGCGCCAAGGTGTACAGCGAGCGGTGCGGGCCCCTGTCTGGATGCCCGTTCGCGAGATCGAATATGCGCGGGGTGCCGGGCGCGGCGCCACCGGATACCCGGCGGTTCGCGGGTCACTTGGCGGGCGTGCAGCCCAGGAGCTCGGCGGTGGTGCCCCGGGCGGTGGTGCGCAGGCTGACCACGGCGTCGTAGCCGGAGCCCGCGGCGGGGACGGGGAAGTCGGCCAGGCCGACCACGGAGCCGTCGGAGCCCTGCGAGCGGACGGTGCAGCTGCCGGCCGTCCCGTCGCCCTTGCTCACCGAGAGGTGCAGCTGCACCTCGGAGTCCGACACCACCTGGAAGGTCGGCACCGAACCGTTGATCGCCGTCTCGCGGAGCAGGTACGAGCCGCCCAGCCAGGCGATCACGCCGAGGCCCAGCACGCCGCAGACCGCGCCGACGACCTTCAGGCGGCGGTCCGCCTCACGGTCGGCGCTCTTGCCGTAGCGCCCCTCGGGCAGCTTGGCGGTGGTGGTGTCTGCGGTCATCGGGACGAGTCCTCTCCGGGGAAGGGCCGCGCGGGTGGTGCGGGGGAATGCGACGCTCCTCCAGTCCGTCACTATAGGAGGGGCACGCCCGCGGCCGATGCGGCGGGGCGGGGCCCGGCCGTGCCGGCGGACGTCCGGCCGCCCGGTCCCGCGGTGACACGGTCCCTGAGTGTGCGGCTCGGACGACGGGCGGGCCGGCTTCGCGCCGGCGCCCGGACCATATGGAAGGAACGCAAGGCGTTGACTGAGCAGTTGCGACTGATGGCGGTGCACGCCCACCCGGACGACGAGTCCAGCAAGGGCGCGGCCACCATGGCCATGTACGTCGACCAGGGGGTGGACGTGCTCGTGGCCACCTGCACCGGGGGAGAGCGCGGGTCGGTCCTCAACCCCAAGCTCCAGGGGGACCCGTACGTCGAGGAGAACATCCACGAGGTCCGGCGCAAGGAGATGGACGCCGCGCGGGCGATCCTCGGCGTGCGGCAGGCCTGGCTGGGCTTCGTCGACTCCGGCCTGCCCGAGGGGGACCCGCTGCCCCCGCTGCCCGAGGGCTGCTTCGCCCTGCAGGACGTGGAGGAAGCGGCCGAGCCGCTGGTCCGGCTCATCCGCGAGTTCCGCCCGCAGGTCATCACGACCTACGACGAGAACGGCGGCTACCCGCACCCCGACCACATCATGACCCACAAGATCACGATGGCGGCCTTCGACGCCGCCGGGGACCCGGACGCCTACCCGGAGGCCGGCGAGCCCTGGCAGCCGCTGAAGCTGTACTACAACCACGGCTTCCCGATGGACCGCATCCGCGCGCTGCACGCCCACCTCACCGAGCAGGGCCGCGAGTCGCCCTACGGCGAGTGGATCGCGAACTGGGAGAAGAGCGGCCGCAAGGAGCGCGAGATCACCACCCGGGTGCGCTGCGACGACTGGTTCGAGACCCGCGACCGCGCGCTGATCGCCCACGCCACCCAGATCGACCCGGACGGCCCGTGGTTCCGCGTCCCGCTGGAGGTCCAGCGCGAGGTGTGGCCCACCGAGGACTACGAGCTCGCCCGTACCCTGATCGACGTGGACCTGCCGGAGGACGACCTGTTCGCCGGCCTGCGCACCCCCACCCTGGCGGCCGAGGCCGCCGACACGCGCGACTGAACCACCCCCCGATGGCCCGGCTCGCCGTGAGCCGGGCCACCATAGAGATATGAGCGCCCCCGTGAACCTCGTCCACCTCGCCGCCGACCTCGCCGTCGACGACGCCAAGGTCACCCCCGGTCTCCTCGGCTTCGTCGTCTTCGCCGCCCTCGGCGTGGCCACCTGGTTCCTGGCCAAGTCGATGAACCGGCAGTTCAAGAAGGTCAACTTCGCCGAGGACCCGGAGTCCCCGAAGGAGTGAGCCCCGGGCCCCCGTCCGGGCGCCGATGCGCGAGGATGGGGCCATGCCGAACCGTCTCGCGGACGCGACCTCGCCCTACCTCCTGCAGCACGCCGACAACCCGGTGGACTGGTGGCCGTGGAGCCCGGAGGCCTTCGAGGAGGCGCGCCGGCGCGGCGTGCCCGTGCTGCTGTCCGTCGGGTACGCGGCGTGCCACTGGTGCCACGTCATGGCGCACGAGTCGTTCGAGGACGAGGACGTCGCCGGGTACCTCAACGAGCGGTTCGTCGCCGTCAAGGTCGACCGCGAGGAGCGGCCGGACGTCGACGCCGTCTACATGGAGGCCGTCCAGGCGGCCACCGGGCAGGGCGGCTGGCCGATGACGGTGTTCCTGACACCGGACAAGGAGCCGTTCTACTTCGGTACGTACTTCCCGCCGCAGCCCCGGCACGGCATGCCGTCCTTCCGGCAGGTGCTGGCGGGCGTCGAGGCCGCCTGGCGGGACCGGCGCGAGGAGGTCGGCGAGGTGGCCGGGCGGATCCGGGCCGACCTCGCCGAACGGGCCTCGGTGTACTCGGCCGGTGCGCACCACCCGCCCGCGGCGGCCGACCTGCACCAGGCGCTGGTCACCCTCGGCCGCGACTTCGACGAGCGGCGGGGCGGCTTCGGCGGCGCGCCCAAGTTCCCGCCGGCCATGGTGATCGAGTACCTGCTGCGCCACCACGCCCGCACCGGCTCGCAGGCGGCGCTGGAGATGGCCGTGCGCACCGGCGAGGCGATGGCCCGCGGCGGCATCCACGACCAGCTCGGCGGCGGCTTCGCCCGGTATGCGGTGGACGCCGGGTGGGTCGTGCCGCACTTCGAGAAGATGCTGTACGACAACGCGCTCCTGCTGCGCGCCTACCTGCACCTGTGGCGCGCCACCGGGTCCCCGCTGGCGCGCCGGGTGGCGCTGTCGACGGCGGACTTCCTGCTGCGCGAACTGCGCACGCCCGAGGGCGCGTTCGCCTCCGCGCTGGACGCCGACAGCCTCGACGGGGAGACCGGCGCCTCCGCCGAGGGCGCGTACTACGTGTGGGAGCCGGGCCAGCTGGTGGACCTCCTCGGCCCGGCCGACGCCGCCACCGCCGCCCGGCTGTTCTCGGTGACCGCGGACGGCACGTTCGAGCACGGCACCTCCGTCCTCCAGCTCCTCGCCGACCCCGAGGACTTCGACGAGTTCGAGACCATCAGGGAGCGGCTGCTCGCGGCCCGTGCCGAGCGGCCGGCCCCCGCCCGCGACGACAAGGTCGTCGCCGCGTGGAACGGCCTCGCGATCGCCGCGCTCGCCGAGACCGGCGCCCTCCTCGACCGGCCCGACCTCGTCGAGGCCGCCGAGCGCGCCGCCGACCTGCTGCTCGCCGTCCACCTCACCCCCGACGGGCGACTGCTGCGCACCTCCAGGGACGGCCGGGCCGGCGCCAACGCGGGCGTGCTGGAGGACTACGCGGACATCGCCGAGGGCTTCCTCGCGCTGTACGCCGTCACCGGCGGGGCGGAGTGGCTCCAGCTGGCGGGCGGGCTCCTCGACACCGTGCTCAAGCACTTCACCGACGAGGCGTCCGGCGCGCTCTACGACACCGCCGACGACGCCGAGGAGCTGATCCGCCGCCCGCAGGACCCGACCGACAACGCGACCCCGTCCGGCTGGACGGCCGCCGCCGGCGCCCTGCTCACGTACGCCGCCTACACCGGCTCGGCCCGCCACCGCACCGCCGCCGAACGGGCGCTCGGCATCGTCGGCGCGCTCGCCGCCCGGGCGCCGCGCTTCATCGGCTGGGGCCTCGCCGTCGCGGAGGCGCTGCTCGACGGGCCGCGCGAGGTCGCCGTCGTCGGCCCCGCGGACGACCCGGCGACGGCCGCGCTGCGGCGGGCGGCGCTGCTGGCCACCGCGCCGGGGGCGGTCGTGGCGGTCGGGGCGCCGGCGACCGGCGACACCGAGGTGCCGCTGCTGGCCGACCGCCCGCTGGTGGGCGGGGCGCCCGCCGCGTACGTCTGCCGGCACTTCGCGTGCGACGCGCCGACCACGGACGCGGCGGTGCTGGGCGAGCGGCTGGGCGTGGCCGTCGAATAGCCGCGGGCGGCGGCCGGTTAATCGGTGGTGGCGGTGTCCGGGGCGGCGCGAGAATGGCGCATGGCCTGGACCCTGAGCAGTTCCCTCGACGACTTCCGCGAGCGGGCGGGCGGCTTCCTCGCCGCGCACCCGGCCGAGAACACCGTCCTGCTCACGGTCGTACACCGGCTCGCCGAGTCGGGGCCGCACGTCTTCGGGCAGCGGCCGCCGGCCTTTGGGTGGTGGACCGCGGCCCCGGGCGGCCCGGTCCTGGGCGCCTTCCTGCAGACGCCGCCGTACGAGCCCCGGCTCGGCCGCATGCCGGCCGACGCGGCGGCCGAGCTCGCCGCCGAACTCGCCTCCGCCGGGCCGGAGTTCGCGGAGGTCGACGGCGTGTCCGGCGGGGTGGGCGCGGTCCGTGCCTTCGCCGCCGCGTGGACGGCGACCAGCGGGTGCCGGCAGTCCGTCAAGGAGAACCAGCGGCTGTACCGGCTCGGCCGGCTGACCGGCCCGCCGCGCCCGCCGGCCGGCCGCCCCCGGCAGGCCTCGGCGGCCGACCGGGAGCTCGTGATCCGCTGGTACCAGGAGTTCGCGGCCGAGGCCGGTGTCCTGGCGCCCGACATCCCGCGGTCCGTCGACGACCGCACCGCCGCCGGGGGCCTGCACCTCTGGGAGGACGGCGGCGAGCCGGTCGCGCTGGCCGGCAACAGCCCGGTGATCGCCGGGATGTCCCGCATTGGCCCCGTCTACACCCCCGCCGACCGGCGCGGCCGCGGCTACGCGAGCGCCGTCACGGCCGCCGCCACGGCGCACGCCCTCGCCGAGGGCGCCGCGCAGGTGCTGCTCTACACCGACCTGGCCAACCCGGTCAGCAACTCGATCTACCGGCGGATCGGGTACCGGCCGGTGGAGGACTGCCTGGGGGTGGCCTTCACGCGGTAGCGGCCGCGGCCCCGTCGCGTCGCGGCGGATCACTCCCAGTCCCACCGGACCCCGAGCAGGCACGGGGTCAGCGCCGTCGCGACGAGGTGCACGCAGTGGTGCCCGTCGAGCGTCAGCTCCTCGCTCTCGTACGGTGCTTCGCCCGGCGAGTGGAGCGCGAAGCGGTGGCAGCGGACCGGCAGGGCGGCCGGGTCGAAGGTGACCTGGAGGACGTACTGGCCCGCGCCCGAGTTGAAGCCGCGGACGTACTCGCAGCTGGGCCCGGGCGAGGGCGCGTCGTCGAAGCCGTAGCCGAGCAGGTGGGTGTCGCCCGCCCGCAGCCGGCGGTCGAGGAGGAGCTCGGCGACGAGCAGGTGGTGGGCCTGGTCGCGGCGGACGCGACCCGGGCGGCAGTTCTCCTCGGCGCGGACGCCGACCTGGGTGATGTCGCAGCCCGGGTCGCCCTGGTAGATGGCCAGGTAGCGGTCGATGCCGTCGCGGTGGGCGCGCAGGGCGTGCTGGGAGTCGCGGCGGACGAGCTGGCGGTCGGGGCCGATGCGGATCCGCTCGATGTGGGTGATGGTGTGCAGCCCGGTGTCGCGGGGGCCGGCGATGGTGGCGAGCAGGTCGTCGACGGCCGTGGCCGGGGTGATGAGGTCGCGGTAGGGGCGCACGGGCGGGCCGGTGGGGGCGGTGCCGGCGGCGCGGCGCGGGCCGAGCAGCCGGGTGAGGGAGTGCTCGGGCAGGTCCAGCACCGCTTCCAGGGCGGCGACGGCACGGAGCGATTCCGGCCGTTCGGGGCGCCGCCGGCCCTGCTGCCAGTAGCTGAGGCTGGTGAGGCCCACGTGGACGCCGCGCAGCGCGAGGTGGCGCCGGACGCGGTGCAGGGCGAGGCCGCGGGCGGTGATGGCGGTGCGCAGGGCCAGGTGGAACGGGCCGGTGCGCAGCGCGGCGGCGAGATCGGGGTGCTCGCTGCGGTGCATGTCTTCCTCCTGGGGAACGGGCGTGGGGAGCCCAGGATTTGACCGTGAATATTCACATCAGCCCGGCCGTTTGTCACCCGTCCGGGCGTGTCGCGCGGGCGTTCCACGGGCGGTGTTCACACCGGGTCACGCCCGTTCACACCTGATCCGCGGCGCCCGCGGCGACCGTTGACCGGCCTTCGTCAACGGCGCGATGCTCATGGCGCGATCCGGACCGCGCCCCCACACAGCACTTCCCTCTGCTCGTGCAAGGAGGCATTCCCCCATGCCAGTTCCACGGATACGGCTGCGCCGCGCGGTCTCGGTGCTCGCGCTGGGCGTGCTCGGCCCGGCGCTCACCGCGGCCGCGGCCACGCCGGCCGCCGCCGCTCCCGGCCAGGACCGGGTCCCCACCCCGGTCCGGCCGCACGCCCAGGTCCGCCAGGCCGCCGCGCCCGGCAGCACGGCCGACCTGGCCGGCACGTACAAGAAGCTCAACATCACCATGCAGCAGCAACAGCAGACCAACTGGTGCTGGGCGGCGAGCGGGAACACCATCGCCACCTGGTTCGGCTACACCTACAGCCAGAACCAGTTCTGCAACGCGGCGTTCGGCCGCTCGGTCGACTCCGGCTGCCCCAACAGCCAGGCCACGCTGGGCGACGTCCAGAACGCGCTCGGCTGGATCGGCATCAACCCCGGTTCGTACGTCACCGGCTACCTGCGCTACAGCACGGTGCAGGCCGAGGTGGACGCGAACCGGCCGATCGAGGCGCGCATCCAGTGGAGCTCGGGCGGCGGGCACATGCACGTCCTCTACGGGTACGACACCGGCAACAACTGGGTCTACTGGGGCGACCCGTGGCCCTCCAACTACCGCTACAACTGGGCGGACTACTGGTACTACGTGAACAACGACACGTTCTCGTGGACCCACTCCCTGTACCGGATCGGCGCGTGAGGGGCGACCATGACTGACCTCGGGAAGACCCGCCGGGCCGCCATCACCGCCCTGCCGGCCACCGTGCTGCTGGCGGTCGGCGTCGTGCTGGCCCTCGCGCCGGCCGCGCACGCCGACGCGCCGGCCGGCGCGCCCGCGCCGGTGGCCGCCGCCGACCTGGCGAAGGCCCGCGACGCCGTGCGGAGCCCGGCCGTGCTGGACCGGCTCGGCCACTTCTTCGCCCGCAAGGGCGTCCCGCCGACGCAGCAGCTGACCATCGGCGCGGACGAGGAGGCGCGGGCGGCGACCGCCGAGACGCCCCGGCTCGCCGGCGACACCGTGCCGGTGTACACCCTGGACGCCGCCTTCGTGGCCGGCACCCCGGGCGCGGCCGTCGCGAGGGCGGAGTTCACCGCGAGCAAGGTGGTCGCGGCGGACGGGCAGACCGCTTCGGTGTGGACGGTCCGCCAGGGCGACGACTGGCGGGTCGTCAACATCGCCTCGGGCGGCGACGAGGGCGACTACGCGGCGAAGGCGGCGGCGGACGGCGGCACCGCGTTCCGCGAACCGCAGATCAACGCGTGGTACGCGCTGCGCGACGGCCGGGTGCTGCCGCTCGACGACGAGGCCCGCCGCTCGGTGGGCGCGGACGGGGTGGCGCTGGCCGCGTACCAGCAGCTGGTCCACCAGCGGTACGGCGACAAGCTGCCCGGCTCGGCGTACGACCGGGCGGGCGAGGGCGGCGGCTACCAGGTGGCCGCCGCCGCACCGGAACCGGCCGGCCACGGTGCGCTGCTCCCCGCCGCGACGGCGGGCGCGGCGCTGGGCGCCACCGCGCTGGTCGGCGCGGCCGCGGTCCTGCGGCGGAGGACCGGCGCCCGACGAGGGTAGGGCGTCACCGCACGGGGAGGCGGGGCCCGGCCGACACGGCCGGGCCCCGCCCTCGTGCGTTCGGGGTCGGGCGCTTTCGGACGCGTAAAGAGGGGACGGTACGGCGGCCGTCGACCCGGGAGGGTGATCCCGGGGGGCCGTGGGGCTCGTCCGGGGGTGCTTTAAGTGCGGCTCCCGCACATGGAATTGACGCAACGTTGATCTGTCGTTCGCCGTCCGGAGGCAGCTCGGAGTGACTGACGGTAGATACCATGTGGCAATCGGTCAGTGCTGGCCGACGCGTGCCGAGAGCGGAGAAGGGGTGGGGCGGCAGGAGCCGACCACGAGCCCGGCGCCGGGAAAGGGGAGCCGTAGTGGCTGACAGTGACGACAGGCGGGCCGGTGCCCAGGTGTGGGGCGCGGCCGTGGTGGTGGGGTCCGCGCTGGCCGTGGTCGCGGCCTATCTGATCAACGGTGCCGCGTTGGTCCTGGCGGTCGCCGGGGTCGAGGTGCTGCTGCTCATGGTGTACGTCGCCCGGCGCTGGCGGGCGCTGCACCGGGCGGACGCGCCCGGCGGCCACCGCCCGTCCGCCGGGACCCCGAACGCCGCGCACTGCGAGCGCTGCCGCCGGGCCCGCGAGGCGCTGGACGCGCGCCAGTCGCGCGGCGGCGCGGGCGCTGCGGGCCGTGCGTCGCACCGGCGCCACCCACAGGGCCGGGCGCCGCACGAGCACCCCTGGACGGCGGAACGGGCGGTCACCCGGTCCGTGGACGTGGACCGGACGACCGCCCGCCGTGGAGCGCCGGACTCAGCCGGCCGCGCTGTAGGCCACCAGTGAGACCCCGACGTACTGCACGATGAACGCGCCGAGCGTGAAGGCGTGGAACACCTCGTGGAACCCGAACCAGCGCGGTGACGGGTCGGGCCGCTTGAGGCCGTACACCACCCCGCCGACGCTGTAGAGCACCCCGCCGACGATCATCAGCACCAGGACGGCCACGCCGCCGGCGCGCAGGAAGTCCGGCAGGAAGAACGCCGCGGCCCAGCCCAGCGCGATGTACACCGGCGTGTACAGCCAGCGCGGCGCGCCGACCCAGAACACCCGGAACGCGATCCCGGCCAGCGCGCCGCCCCAGACCGCCCAGAGCAGCACCTGCTGGGCGGCGCCCTTGAGCAGCAGGATCGTGAACGGCGTGTAGGTCCCCGCGATGATCAGGAAGATGTTCGCGTGGTCCAGCCGGCGCAGGACGGCGTCCCCGCGCGGCCCCCAGTCGAAGCGGTGGTAGACCGCGCTGACCCCGAACAGCAGCCACGCGCTCGCCGAGTAGACCGCGCACGCGATCTTGGCGGGCGTGGAGTCGGCCAGGCAGATCAGGACGATCCCGGCCGCGACGGTGGCGGGGAACATCCCGGCGTGCAGCCAGCCGCGCCACTTCGGCTTGCTCTCCGTCGCGTTCGCGGCGCCCCGCACGAGCTCTGCAGTCATGCGCAGCATGCTACCCGCTACTTACGGGTCCGTAGGTTACTGGCAGGTAGGAAGTGGCGATCGCCACACTTAGACATTTTGGAGCAATTGAAGTGTGGCGCAGCGCACTCCGTCCCGGACGTGAGCGACGTGTTACTCGCCAGTAATCATACTGACTGTAGTAAAAGATGCGTCAATTTCACCGGTGTGCCGCAATCCGGCCTTGAACCCGGAGCTACGCTGCAAGCACCCTCAGACCCCCGCTACGCCGTCTCCCCGCCGGGATGGCGTGAAGGAGCGATCGTGTCGTACGAGATCTCTGCTGTCAGCGCATCCGCGCCCACCCGTCACCAGCGCCTGGTGGCGTGGGTGAGCGAGATCGCTGAGCTCACCCAGCCGGCCCGCATCGAGTGGTGCGACGGCTCCGACGAGGAGTACCAGCGCCTCGCGGACCTGCTGGTGGCTCAGGGCACCTTCAAGAAGCTGAACGAGGAGAAGCGCCCGAACTCCTACTACGCCGCCTCGGACCCGTCCGACGTGGCGCGCGTGGAGGACCGCACCTTCATCTGCTCCGAGCAGGAGAAGGACGCCGGGCCGACCAACCACTGGAAGGCCCCCACCGAGATGCGCGAGGTCTTCCAGGGCGAGCAGGGCCTGTTCCGCGGCGCCATGAAGGGCCGCACGATGTACGTCGTGCCGTTCTCGATGGGCCCGGTCGGCTCCCCGCTGGCCGCCTACGGCGTCGAGATCACCGACTCCGCCTACGTCGCCGTGTCGATGCGCGTCATGACCCGCATGGGCAAGGCCGTGCTCGACCAGCTCGGCGAGGACGGCGACTTCGTCAAGGCCGTCCACACCGTCGGCGCCCCGCTCGCCGAGGGCGAGGCGGACGTCCCGTGGCCGTGCAACAGCACCAAGTACATCTCGCACTTCCCGGAGACCAGGGAGATCTGGTCCTTCGGCTCGGGCTACGGCGGCAACGCCCTGCTCGGCAAGAAGTGCTACGCGCTGCGCATCGCCTCGACGATGGCCCGCGACGAGGGCTGGCTCGCCGAGCACATGCTCATCCTGAAGCTCACCCCGCCGTCCGGCGAGGTCAAGTACGTGGCCGCGGCCTTCCCGTCGGCCTGCGGCAAGACCAACCTGGCCATGCTCCAGCCCACCATCCCGGGCTGGAAGGTCGAGACGATCGGCGACGACATCGCCTGGATGCGCTTCGGCGCCGACGGCCGCCTCTACGCCATCAACCCGGAGGCCGGCTTCTTCGGCGTCGCCCCCGGCACCGGCGTGGACACCAACGCCAACGCCATCGACACCCTCTGGGGCAACACGGTCTTCACCAACGTCGCCCTCACCGACGACGGCGACGTGTGGTGGGAGGGCCTCACCGACGAGCCCCCGGCGCACCTCACCGACTGGCGCGGCAACGACTGGACCCCCGAGTCCGGCACCCCGGCCGCCCACCCGAACGCCCGCTTCGCCGTCCCGGCCGCGCAGTGCCCGACCATCGCCCCCGAGTGGGAGGACCAGGCGGGCGTGCCGATCTCGGCGATCCTGTTCGGCGGCCGCCGCGCCACCGCCGTCCCGCTGGTGACGGAGTCCTTCGACTGGCAGCACGGCGTCTTCCTCGGCGCCAACATCGCCTCCGAGAAGACCGCCGCCGCCGAGGGCACCGTCGGCGAGCTGCGCCGCGACCCGTTCGCGATGCTGCCGTTCTGCGGCTACAACATGGGCGACTACTTCGCCCACTGGCTGAAGGTCGGCGCCCAGGCGGACGCGGCCAAGCTGCCGAAGATCTACTACGTGAACTGGTTCCGCAAGAACGCCGAGGGCAGCTTCGTCTGGCCCGGCTACGGCGAGAACAGCCGCGTGCTCAAGTGGATCGTCGAGCGCCTGGAGGGCACCGGCGAGGGCGTCGAGACCCCGATCGGCGTGCTGCCCACCACCGAGGGCTTCGACCTGGACGGCCTGGAGCTGGCCAAGGAGGACGTCGAGCTGCTCTTCACCGTGGACGCCGACATCTGGCGCCAGGAGGCCGCGCTCGTGCCGGCCCACCTGGAGATGTTCGGGGACCACACCCCGAAGGAGCTGTGGGACGAGTACAAGAGCCTCGTCGCGCGTCTCGGCTGAGCCTGAGCCTCAGCCGTGACAACGGCCGGTGCGCTGCACGAACTTCGCACCGGCCGAGCGGCAGGACGGCCGGAGCCCCCCGCCGGACGGTCTTTCCCCGACCAAGGAGACCGTCCGGGCCGAGGCTCCGGCCGTAGTGTTCTTCCCGCGCGTTCTTCCGGCGCCTACGGCTGGGCGTAGCCGCTCAGGAAGTCCCCGATCCTGGTGACGGCGTCGGTGATCTCCTCGGCGCGGGGCAGGGTGACGAGGCGGAAGTGGTCCGGCTCGGGCCAGTTGAAGCCGGTGCCCTGGACCAGCAGGATGCGCTCGGAGCGCAGCAGGTCGAGCACCATCTGGGCGTCGTCCTTGATCTTGTAGACCTTCGGGTCCAGCCGGGGGAAGGCGTACAGCGCGCCCTTGGGCTTGACGCAGCTGACGCCCGGGATGTCGTTGAGCAGCTCGTACGCGGCGTCGCGCGAGGCGAGCAGCCGGCCGCCGGGCAGGACGAGGTCGCGGATGGACTGCCGCCCGCCGAGCGCCGCGGCCACCGCGTGCTGGGCCGGCATGTTGGCGCACAGGCGCATCGAGGCGAGCACGGTGAGGCCCTCGATGTAGCTGCGGGCGCGGGTGCGGTCGCCGGACAGGACCATCCAGCCGGAGCGGAAGCCGGCCACCCGGTAGGATTTGGACAGCCCGTTGAAGGTGACGCAGAAGAGGTCGGGCGCGAGCGTGGCCAGCGGGACGTGCTCGGCGTCGTCGTAGAGGATCTTGTCGTAGATCTCGTCCGCGTAGACGACCAGCTTGTGCCGGCGGGCGATCTCGACGATCCCCTCCAGCACCTCGCGCGGGTAGACCGCGCCGGTCGGGTTGTTGGGGTTGATCACGACGATGGCCCGGGTCCGGTCGGTGACCTTGGCCTCGATGTCGGCGAGGTCCGGGTACCACTCGGACTGCTCGTCGCAGCGGTAGTGCACGGCGGTGCCGCCGGCCAGCGAGACCGAGGCGGTCCACAGCGGGTAGTCGGGCGCCGGGACGAGCACCTCGTCGCCGTCGTCGAGCAGCGCCGTCATGGCGAGCTGGATCAGCTCGGAGACGCCGTTGCCGAGGAAGACGTCGTCGACGGAGAGGCCGTGCAGGCCGCGGTCCTCGTAGTGCATGACGACGGCGCGGCGGGCGGACAGGAGGCCCTTGGAGTCGCCGTAGCCGTGCGCGGTCGCGAGGTTGCGCAGGATGTCCTGGAGGATCTCCGGGGGCGCCTCGAACCCGAACACGGCGGGGTTCCCGGTGTTGAGCTTGAGGATGCGGTGGCCCTGTTCCTCCAACCGCATCGCCTCGTCGAGCACCGGTCCGCGGATGTCGTAGCAGACGTTGGCGAGCTTGCTGGACTGGATGACCTGCATGCCTGCCTACTTTAGGGCCACGACCGGGCCCCGCGGCGCGTGTCCTGCAACACGTGCGGCGGGGCCCCGCGAGGGCTCCTTCGATCGGCAGGCGGGTGCCGTCAGCCGACCTTCCAAACCAGGGGTGCGGTGTCCAGGATGTTGCCGTACGTGAGGAACGCCGGCGGGTTCTCGTTCGGAACGAGATAGACGGCACACAGCTTCACCGACTGCCCGGGCGCGAGCGTCACGAGCGACTTGGTGTCGCACTGCGGGATCGCCTTCTCCAGGGTCGGCGCCGGCAGCGTGCCCGCCGAGTGGTCCTTCGGCTTCACCCACACCCGCATCATGTAGGCGTCCTGGGCGAGCGCGGTCCCGGTGCGGTTGGTGAACGTCATGCTGACGTAGTAAGGGGTCTTGCCGGTGGCGAGGTCCGGCAGGAAGCCGAACGGGGCGATCTCGTTCGCGGTGCCCTTGGTGATCGAGACGGCCGTGGCGTCCACGGTCGAGCTCTTGCCGAGGTAGCGGCCGGTGCCGCCGAGCGCGAGCGGGTGGTCGTAGCTGACCTGCGTGACGTTGTTGCCGCCGGCGGTGACCGACGGCTGCGGGCCGTCCCCGGGCGCGGCCGGGGCGCCGGATCCGGCGGGCGCGGGGGCGCCGGTGGCCGCGGAGGGGACGGCGCCCGGCGTGGCCGGCGGGGTGGCGGTGGCGGTGGCGGGCGGCGCGGCCGGGTCGCCGGTGCTCGCGGCCGGGTCGGCGTTGTCCGGGCCGCAGGCGGTCAGCAGCAGCGCGAGCGCCGCTGCCGGAACCGCGGCGCGGGCGGCCCGGGTTGTGAACCGGGTCTTCGTCATGGTCGTTCCCCCGTTGGATGATGTGGGTCGGTGGGCCCCCGCCCGCCGGGCGTCCCGCTTGTCATGTGGGCGCTGAGCGAGAGGGGGTTGCGCCGGTGATGCTAGCGGCCGCCGGGGCGGTACCGACCGGTTTTCTGGTGGCTCCGCTGTTGCGGGGCCTGGTGGCCAGGTTCGCCGTGCCCGAGGGCGAGGCGTGGTGCCGGGCCTGCCCGTCGTGCGCGGCTCCGACGCGGCTGCTGCCGCCGACCGGGCGCTGCCCGCGCTGCCGGGAGCGGCTGGGCGCCGGCGCGTGGACGGTCGAGGCCGCCGCCGCGGCCGTCGCGGTCGCGGTGGTGCTCGCGGCGGACGGGTCGTCGGCCGCGGCGCTGGCCTGGGCGGCCGGGCTCGGCGTGGTGCTCGCCTTCGTCGACGGCCGGGTGCGCCGGCTGCCGTACCGGCTGACGCTGCCGCTGGCCGCCGGGCTGGCCGTGCTGCTGGCCGCGTCCGCCGTGGCCGAGGGCCGGCCGGGGGTGCTGGTGCGCTGCCTGCTGGTGGCGCTCGCGGCCGGGGCCCTGTTCGAACTGCCGGTCTGGCTGGGCCTGATGGGCCCGGGGGACTCCCCGCTGGCGTTCGCGCTGGGCGGTCTGCTCGGTTGGTACGGGTGGGGCGTGGCGTTCAGCGGGCTGTTCTTCACCGTCCTGCTGGCCGGCCTGTGGGCGGTGCTGAGGGCCGTCGCCGCGCTGGCGCGCCGCCGTCCGGTGCGCGGACTCGAGGTCCCGGTGGGCCCGTTCCTGCTGCTCGGCACGTTGTCCGCGGTACTGGTGCGCTGAGCGGCCGCGGCCCGCACGGCTGGAGCCCGCACGGCCGCGGCACGCACGGACGGGGCCCGCAGCACCGGTCGCGGTACTGCGGGCCCCGCCGCGGACGCGCCCACCCCACCCTCAAGGAGCGGCGCGTCGCGGGGAATCAGGTCCTGGCGGTGCTCACTGCATCTTGTGGACGAACGGGCCGACGGCGTTGGAGAACGCGTTGCCGTTATTGGCGTCCCAGTTGGTGGACCAGGTCATCGCGCCGCGGATGGTCGGCCACTTGGCCGGCGGGACGAAGCTGCCGCAGTTGTTGCCGGTGGCCAGGCAGTTGAGCGCGTTGTTCACCACCGACGGGTCGACGTAGCCGCCGCCGGCCGCCTTGGAGGAGGCGGGGACGCCGATGCCGACCTGGTCGGGCCGCAGGCCGCCCTGGATGTGGGTGCAGACCTGCGAGGTGATGAAGTCGACCGTGCCCTGGTTGTAGACCTTGCCGTCGCAGCCGTTCATGCCGCCCGAGTTGTAGAACTGGGTGTTGACGACGGTCAGGATGTCCTTGGTGTTGAGCGCCAGCTGGAAGTAGGCGCCGGCGGTGCTGTACATCCCGATCGTCTCGGGCGCCATCGTCAGGACGAAGTCCGGGCCGGCCTTGGCCTGCAGGGCGTGCAGCGCGTCGCCGAGCGGGCCGGGCTGGACGCCGTTCTCCAGGTCGACGTCGACGCCGTCGAAGCCGTAGTCCTTGAGGATCGCGGCGGCGCTGTCGGCGAAGGCGGCGCCGGCGGTCGCGTCGCCGACGCTGATCGCGCCGTTCTGGCCGCCGATGGACAGCACGACCTTCTTGCCGGCCGCCTGCTTGGCCTTGATGTCGGCGCGGAACTGCGCGTCGGTGTAGCCGCCCAGGGCCTTGGACAGGCCCGGGTCGAGGGTGAAGCTGATCGCGCCGGTCCGGGTGGGCACGGCGTCGGCGAAGGAGACCGCGATGATGTCGTAGGCGCTCTGGACGTCGGCCAGGCGCTGCGGGGTCGAGCCGTTGTCGAAGTTCTGCCAGTAGCCGGTGACGGCGTGCGCGGGCAGCCCGGTGGTCGGCGGGGCGGTCGGGGTCGCGGTGGCGGTCGGCGTGGCCGTGGGGGTCGGCGTGGCCGTCGGGGTGGGGGTCCGGGTCGGCGTCGGCGTCGCGGTGGGGGTCGCGGTGGCCGTCGGGGTCGCGGTCGGCGTGGCGGTGGCCGTCGCGGTCGGGCTCGGCGCCGGGGTGCCGCCCGGGCCGGCCAGGCTCACGTCGTCCGCGAGGTAGGCGGCCTGGCCGTACCAGCCGTGCAGGTACAGCGTGATGCTGGTGGCGTTCGGGCCGGTGGTGAAGGTGGTGGCCAGTTGGTTCCAGCCGGTCTGGTTCGACCACACGCTCGGGTCGGTGGCGCCGGTGCCGCGCGCGCCGAGGTAGACGTACGGGCCCTGGACCCACGCGCTCAGCGAGTAGCTGGAGTTGGGCAGCACGCTGACGGTCTGGGTGCACTCGGCGGTGTCCGCCGATCCCGGGGTGGCCTGGAGCGCGCCGCTGCCGGAGTGGACCGGGGCGGAGACCGCGGCGGCGGTGCCGGTGCAGGTCCAGCCGGCGAGCCCGTTCTCGAAGCCGCCGTTGGTGACGAGCTCTCCGACGGCCGCGCTCGCGCCGCCGGCGAAGAGCGCGAGGCCGGTGCCGGCCAGCGCGAGGGCGGTCGCACCGGCGGCGACGGCCGGGAGGGGGCTGCGCCGGCGCTTGTGCGCGGGCTGGTTCGGCGTACGGGCCATGGGGTGACGCTCCTGGGGGAGGAGCGGCCGCCCCCGGGGGGGGTGCCGCGGGCGGGCGGGGGGGGTGGGAGGTTCGCCCGGTATGGGGTGGGGGGTGGGGGCCGGGGCGGGCGCGGCAGAAAGGTTC
>NZ_JBHWGV010000038.1:35138-41253 GCF_042732955.1 Kitasatospora sp. NPDC059747
GGTGGGGGGTGGGCGGGGGTTTGGGGGCGGGGTGGTTCGGCGTACGGGCCTGGGGGGCCGGCCCCGGGGGTCGGCGGGGCCGCGGGGGGGGGGGTCGCGGCGGCCGCGTGTGGGGGAGGGGAGGTCCGCGGTCATGCTGGTGGGGGGAGGGGCCGGGACCGTCGCGTCGATCTCGTTCCGTCCCGGATCAAAAGCTGGACTAGACCATTGCCGGGCGTCAAGCACCGGAACGTCGGCTTACGGATTCCTTAAGGAACCGGAGACCGTTCCGTAGCCGTCGCCGCCGGCCCCGCCCGCGGCCCGCGACATGCACGTCGCGACAGACTTCGTACAGGACCGTGACCAGACCGCTACCTGCGGCTTTCCCGGTCGCCTGCGCGCCGGAGTAGGCTGCGCCGGGGTGGTGACGCACCCGCCGAAATGAGTACGGAGGGGCCGAAAACATGGGTCTGCGCGATGTCGTGGAACGCACGCCGGGGCTGCGCACGCTGCTGCACGGTGCGTACGGGCTCTACGGCCGCCGGGTCGAGGTCCACCTCGCCCGCACTCCCAACCACATCGGCGTGATCCTCGACGGCAACCGCCGCTGGGCCAAGGCCGCCGGCGGCTCCACCGCGTACGGCCACCAGCGCGGCGCCGACAAGATCAGCGAGTTCCTCGGCTGGTGCGACGAGACCCACGTCAAGGTCGTCACCCTGTGGATGCTCTCCACCGACAACCTCGACCGGCCCGCCGACGAACTCGTCCCGCTGCTCGGGATCATCGAGGACGCCGTCACGGGCCTCGCCGCCGCCCGCCGGTGGAAGGTGCACCCGGTCGGCGCGCTGGACCTGCTCCCGCAGCACACCGCCGACGTGCTCAAGCGCGCCGCCGAGGAGACCGCCGGGATCGAGGGCATCACCGTCAACGTCGCCGTCGGCTACGGCGGCCGGCACGAGATCGCCGACGCCGTCCGCTCGTTGCTCCAGGAGCACGCCGAGCGCGGCACCTCGATCGAGGAACTGGCCGGGATCCTGGACCCGGAGCACATCGCCGAGCACCTCTACACCCGCAACCAGCCCGACCCGGACCTGATCATCCGCACCTCGGGCGAGCAGCGGCTGTCCGGATTCCTGCTCTGGCAGAGCGCGCACAGCGAGTTCTACTTCTGCGAGGCGTACTGGCCGGCCTTCCGCAAGGTCGACTTCCTGCGGGCGCTGCGCGCGTTCGAGCAGCGCAACCGGCGCCTGGGCCTGTAGCGCCCGCCGCTCCGGACTGACCCCCCCGTAGGGGTGGCCTACCCGGCCGCCGCGCGAGGCCAAACGTTCACCGGCAATGATCCGTCAGTTCGCCGGGGACGCGAATGCACCGCCCCTCGCCTGGGAATACTCCAATCAGTCCGGTCCCGGGGCCACCGGGGCAGCGGGGCCGGCTTGCCGCGGATGACGCAGGGTCATCCGCTCTGGAGGCCTAGTGGTCAGTTCCAAGAGCCGCCGGACACCAGACCGGCGCACGTACGTTCTCGACACCAGCGTGCTCCTGGCGGACCCTCTCGCCATGACCCGCTTCGAGGAGCACGAGGTCGTCCTCCCGGTGGTCGTCGTCACCGAGCTGGAAGCCAAGCGGCACCACCCCGAGCTGGGCTACTTCGCCCGCCAGGCGCTGCGGCTTCTCGACGACTACCGCATCCGCCACGGCCGGCTCGACGAGCCGATCCCGGTCGGCGAGCTCGGCGGGACGATCCGGGTCGAGCTCAACCACTCCGACCTGTCGATACTGCCGGCCGGCTACCGCTCCGGGGGCGGCGAGGCGGACACCCGGATCCTCGCGGTCGCCCGCAACCTGCAGGCCGAGGGCTACGACGTCACCGTCGTGTCCAAGGACCTGCCGCTGCGGATCAAGGCCAGCTCGGTGGGCCTGCTCGCCGAGGAGTACCGGGCCGAGCTCGCGATCACCTCCGGCTGGACGGGCATGTCCGAGCTGCACGTCGCGGCCGACGACGTGGACGCGCTGTTCGCGGCCGGCCACGACGTCTCGGTGGACATCGAGGGGGCCGCCGAGCTGCCCGTCCACACCGGACTGGTGCTCACCTCGGAGCGCGGCCGCGCGCTCGGCCGGGTGACCGGCGACGGCCGGGTCCGGCTGGTGCGCGGCGAGCGGGAGGCGTTCGGCCTGCGCGGGCGCAGCGCCGAACAGCGGGTCGCGCTGGACCTGCTGCTCGACCCGGACGTCGGCATCGTCTCGATGGGCGGCCGGGCCGGTACGGGCAAGTCCGCGCTGGCGCTGTGCGCGGGGCTGGAGGCGGTGCTGGAGCGGAGGCAGCATCGCAAGGTGATGGTCTTCCGGCCGCTGTACGCGGTCGGCGGGCAGGAACTCGGCTACCTGCCGGGGTCCGAGACGGAGAAGATGAGCCCCTGGGCGCAGGCGGTCTTCGACACCCTCTCCGCCGTCACCACTCCGGACGTGATCGAGGAGGTCATCGCACGGGGGATGCTGGAGGTCCTGCCGCTCACCCACATCCGCGGGCGCTCGCTGCACGACGCCTTCGTGATCGTGGACGAGGCGCAGTCGCTGGAGCGGAACGTGCTGCTGACGGTGCTGTCCCGGATCGGCCAGGGCTCGCGGGTGGTGCTCACCCACGACGTGGCCCAGCGGGACAACCTCCGGGTGGGCCGGTACGACGGCGTGGTGGCGGTGGTGGAGAAGCTGAAGGGGCATCCGCTGTTCGCGCACATCACCCTCACCCGCTCGGAGCGTTCGCCGATCGCGGCTCTGGTCACGGAAATGTTGGAGGACATCCACCCGTGATCCACGACTGAACGGGACATAGTCGGACAATCCGGTCAACTTCGCACGTGGGGCCCGCTCCTGACGGAGCGGGCCCCGTCCGTTTCATCACGTCGAGTACCTGTCTGTCCGGAGAACTCCCGTGCGGTGAATGTGACATGCGCCACGCGGGCGGGAATTGCGTCGAACGTGCCCGGTGCGGCATGGTGAGGGTTCTGTCAGGCCCCGCGTACGGCGCGGCAGGGCTTCCGGGCAACCGGAGTCCGGCCCGGAAGGTCCGCCAACTCCGTTCGGTGGACGCACAATTGAAAACCGACGAGCCGTACGCCGCCCGATCTCAACGCCCGGTCGCCTCACCTCGGCCGGACGCCGGGCCAGCACCTCCCGTGACCAGAGCACCTGCGGAGGTCCGTGCCAAGGGGCATGTTGCGTCCGCACGGTCACGCGTGGGCGATGCTGGAAGGAAACCATGTGACTCGGATCTCGGTCCGGGGAGTTGCTGTGGCCTCCGCCACCGCCGTCACCGCCGTCGGTGCCGTCGTGGGTGTGGCCTCGGGCAGCGAGGGCAAGACCACGCAGACGGTCGACGTCGCCGGCGCGACCTTGCTCGCCGAAGTCCCCTCTGGCGCCCAGGCGCAGATCATCAGTGACAACATCGGCCAGCAGGCGTCCTCTCAGCAGGCCTCTGCCGAGGCTGCCGCCAAGGCCGCCGCGGAGCAGAAGGCCGCCGAGGAGGCCGCGCGCCAGAAGGCCGCCGCCGACGCCCAGGCGAAGGCCGACGCGCAGGCCAAGGCCGACGCCGCCGCCAAGGCGGCCGCGGACGCCCAGGCGAAGCGCCAGGCCGACGAGGCCGCCAACCGCTCCAAGGCCCGCTCGGCCCTGGCCGCCACGGACAACAGCGCCCCGCCGGTCTCGGTCAGCCCGGGCTCGGTGCAGGACACCGCGCGGCAGATCGTCGGCAACGACACCCAGTTCCAGTGCTTCAGCCAGATCGTGAAGCGCGAGAGCGGCTGGGACTACACCGCGACCAACAAGAGCTCCGGCGCCTACGGCCTGGTCCAGGCGCTGCCCGGCTCCAAGATGGCCTCGGCCGGTGCCGACTGGCGCACCAACCCGGCGACCCAGATCCAGTGGGGCCTCAGCTACATGAACAGCCGCTACGGCAGCCCCTGCGGCGCCTGGTCGTTCTGGCAGGCCCACAGCTGGTACTAGGAGCCACCCCGCCCCGGCGGACTCCACGCAAGGCCACGGCCCCCGGCCGCTCACCCGCTGAGCGCCCGGGGGCCGTGTCGTCGGCGACCCCGCCGGGGCGGGCGGGCCGCGCCGCCCGGCCGCGCTGACCAACGCGCTCACGGGCGGTGCGGTCCTGGGTGCGGACGCGGGGCGCGGGAAGGGGTCCTGGTTTTGCTTCCCGCACCGGCCGGTCCGCCGGCGGATGGCTGGGGGCCGCTCCGGCTTCGGGGTCTCGCTCCGACTCCTCCCCAGCGTCGTGCATCCGAAACCTCACGTTCCGTCCCCTTTTGCGGGCGTTCGCGCGCCGGGCCGGTGCGTTCGAACCGGAGCCGGCCGGGCCGAACCCGCCGGGCGGCCGGACTCGTTCCGCCCCGGGCGGGTAGCGTCATCCCTGACGGCCGTGGCGCGACGCACGGCGTACCGCCGGGTGACGGCGGACCGGCACGGGAGCGGTGGTAGCGAGGATGGCGCGGGGCGGGAAGGCCTTCAAGGCCGTGGCCAAGGGCATGGCCGTGGTGGCGAGCGCGGCCGCTGTGATCGAACGGCGCCGGCGTGCCGCGATGACGGCCGATCCGCACGACGCCGTCGCGCTGCCGGGCGCCCTCCCGGACACCGAGCGGGCCGACCCGCCCGCCGCCGTGACCGCACCGGCCCCGGCCGACACGGCGGGGCCGCTGCCCGTCCCGCGCACCGACTCCGCCCCCGTCGTGGAGGCGCCGCCCGCTCCGGTGGAACCGGCCGCGCCCGCGCCGGCCGCGCCAGGCGCCCAGGGCGCGCACCCCCGGGAGTACCACCCGGGCCGGCCCGCGACGCCCGTCGAGGCCGTGCCGTGGGGCCTGCGGGTCGCCGCCGAGTCCACCTGGCGGCTGCTGCTGCTCGGCGCCGCGCTCTACGTCGTCTTCTACGTCGTCGACATGCTGCGGCTGGTCGCCTTCTCGGTGCTGGCCTCGCTGCTGATCTCGGCGCTGCTGGAGCCCTCGGTCTCCTGGCTGCGCCGCCACGGCGTGCCGCGCTCGCTCGCGGCCGTCGGGGTGTTCCTGAGCGGCCTGGCCGGGATAGGGCTGGTCGGCTGGTTCGTGGTCTGGCAGGTCAGCACGAACCTGTCGGACGTCACCAGCCAGGTCCAGAAGGGCGTCATCCAGCTGCGGGACTGGCTGATCGACGGCCCGCTGCACCTGACCCAGCAGCAGATCACCGACTTCGCCAACCAGATCACCAAGGCGATCACCACCAACACGGACCAGATCACCTCGGCCTCGCTCACCACCGCGCAGATCGCCGTCGAGGTGCTGACCGCGGTGCTGATGACCTTCTTCACCACGTTCTTCTTCATCTACGACGGCCAGAAGATCTGGAACTGGGCGCTGCGCGGGCTGCCCCGGCACTCCCGCTTCGCGATGGCCGGGGCCGGGCCGAAGGCGTGGACGACGCTGACCGCGTACGTGCGCGGCACCGTGTGCGTGGCGTTCATCGACGCGGTCTGCATCGGCATCGGGATCGACCTGCTGGGCGTGCCGATGGCGATGCCGCTGGCCGTGATCATCTTCCTGGGCGCCTTCGTGCCGCTGGTCGGCGCGCTCGTCACCGGCACCGCCGCGGTCCTGATCGCGCTGGTCACGCAGGGCCCGTGGACGGCGCTGATGGTGCTGGTCGTGCTCGTCGCGGTGATGCAGATCGAGAGCCACGTGCTCCAGCCGCTCATCCTCGGGCGCGCGGTGCGGGTCCACCCGCTGGGCGTCGTGCTCGGCGTCGCGGCGGGCGGCATCATCGGCGGCATCGGCGGTGCGGTCGTGGCCGTCCCGCTGATCGCCGTCACCAACACCGTCGTGACCCACCTGCGCAAGCGCAACGAGGCCGGGCAGGCCGTGTTCACCGCGCTGGAGAACGCCCGCGAGGCCGCCGGGCGCAGCGCCGCGACCCCGGCCGCCGCTCCCACCCCGGCGCCGGTCGCCGACTGAGTCGACCGAGGCGAACGCGTCGACCGAGGCGAACGCGTCGACCGAGACGACGGAAGGGCCCCCCCCGCCGGCGGGGCGGGGGGGGCCGTGGGGGTCGCCCCGGGGGCGGCGGGGGGGGGGGGGGCGCGGGGGGGCGCCGCAGAGATGTCGGCCGGCCC
>NZ_JBHWGV010000038.1:41263-44377 GCF_042732955.1 Kitasatospora sp. NPDC059747
AGCTCTCCGACTCTCCGAGTCACGCGCGCTCCGACCCGACCGCTCCCCCTCGCCCGCCCCCCCGCGCCGGGCGGCGCGGCCGCCCCCCGCCCCCCTTCGGGTACGCGCGTGTCCGTCAGGCGTCGACGGCGGCGAGGGCGGCCTCGGAGTCGAGGACGCCGGCCACGGCCTGGAGCACGGCGGCGATCTTCATTGAGGCCTGGACGACCTCGCGCTCGACGCCGGCCTTGCGCAGCACGGCCTCGTGCGAGTCGAGGCACTGGCCGCAGCCGTTGATGGCCGAGACGGCGAAGCACCAGAGCTCGAAGTCGACCTTCTCGACGCCCGGAGTGCCGATGATGTTCATCCGCAGACCGGCCCGCATGCTGCTGTACTCCTTGTCGGAGAGCAGGTGCAGCGTCCGGTAGTAGACGTTGTTCATCCCCATGACGGCCGCGGCGCCCTTGGCGGCGTTGTACGCCTCCGGGGAGAGGTTGGCCTTGGCCTCGGGCTCCAGCTCGCGCAGCACGGCGGGGCTGCGGGTGGCCATCGCGCAGGAGAGGACGGTGCCCCACAGCTGCTGCGCGGGGAGGTCGGAGTTGCCGATGACCGAGCCCAGGTTGAGCTTGAGGTCCTTGGCGTACTCCGGGAGGGCGGACTTCAGGTCGTCGAGGGCCACGGGTCAGCCCGCCAGCAGGGCCTGGGCGTCGAGGGTGTCCTCGCCCTTGGTCCAGTTGCAGGGGCACAGCTCGTCGGTCTGCAGGGCGTCCAGCACGCGCAGGACCTCCTTCGGGTTACGGCCGACGGAGCCGGCGGTCACCATGACGAACTGGATCTCGTTGTTCGGGTCGACGATGAACACCGCGCGCTGGGCGGTGCCGTCGGCGGCCTCGACGCCGCAGGCCTGCATCAGCTCGTGCTTGACGTCGGCCAGCATCGGGAAGGGCAGGTCGCGCAGGTCCTTGTGGTCCTTGCGCCAGGCGTGGTGCACGAACTCGGAGTCGCCCGAGACGCCCAGGATCTGGGCGTCGCGGTCGGCGAACTCGTCGTTCAGCTTGCCGAACGCGGCGATCTCGGTCGGGCAGACGAAGGTGAAGTCCATCGGCCAGAAGAAGACGATCTTCCACTTGCCCTCGTAGGACTTGTGGTTGATGTCGGCGAAGGCGTTCGCGGCGTCGAGGTCGACACAGGCCTTGAGGTCGAACTCGGGGAACTTGTCACCGATCGTGAGCACGTTCGCTTCTCCTGAAGTGAGACTGCGGGGAGTTGTCCGGATTGCGGACAGGCCTCCACGATTCCACATCGTGGACTGATCAGGGAAATAGCTATACTCGATGTGTCTGATCGGAGAAAGTTATCAATACCCAGTCCGTCGGCGCCCCCGGCCCCGCCCGCAGCCCCCGCACGCCCACGCTCGCCCAGCTCAGGGCGTTCGTCGCGGTCGCCGAGCACCGGCACTTCCGTGAGGCGGCCGCCGCCACCGGCACCAGCCAGCCCGCGCTCTCCGGAGCGGTCGCGGCACTGGAGGAGTCGCTGGGTGCCCAGCTCGTCGAGCGTACGACGCGCAAGGTGATCGTGACACCACTGGGGGAGCGGGTGCACGCGCACGCCCGCCGGGTGCTCGCGTCGCTCCAGGCGCTCACCGAGGAGGTCGAGGCCGCGCGCCGCCCGTTCACCGGGCCGCTGCACCTCGGCGTCATCCCGACCGTCGCGCCCTACCTGCTGCCCGCCGTCCTGCGGCTGGTCCGCCGCCGCTACCCGGAGCTGGAACTGCACGTCCACGAGGAGCGCACGCCCTCGCTGCTGGAGGGGCTGGCCGCCGGGCGGCTGGACGTCCTGCTGCTCGCGCTCCCGGCCGGCGGCGCCTCGCCGACCCGGGACATCCCGCTGTTCGACGAGGACTTCGTGCTGCTGACCCCGCCCGGGCACCCGCTCGCCGGGCGGATCGACGTCCCGCGCGACGTGCTGCTCGACCTGGACGTGCTCCTGCTGGAGGAGGGCCACTGCCTGCGCGACCAGGCCCTCGACATCTGCCGCGAGGTCGGCGCCGACCCGGCCGGGTCGACCACCCGGGCGGCCGGCCTGTCCACCCTGGTCCAACTCGTCGCCGGGGGCCTCGGGGTGACACTGTTGCCCGCGACCGCCCTGGACGTCGAGGCCGGCCGCGCCGACCGGCTCGCCGCCGTCCGCTTCGCCGCCCCCGCGCCCGGCCGGCGCATCGGCCTGGCCACCCGCCCGGGCTCGGCCCGCAGTGCCGAGTACGACCGCTTCGCCGCCTCGCTGCGCGAGGTCCTCGCCGAACTCCCGGTCCGGATCGTCGAGTAGGGCGTGCCTACGGGACCTCCGCCGGCGCAGCCAGGCACAGCCCGACCGTCGTCGCCACCAGCAGGTCGAGCGCCCGCACGGTGTCCGCGTCCGGCCCGGCGGCGGGGTCGGCGCCCAGCGCGAGGTAGCGCGCCGTCAGGCCGTCGAAGCCGCTGAGGAAGTGGACGGCGATCTCGCGCGCCGGCATCGGCAGGGTCAGGCCGTGCGCCGCCGCGAGGGCGGTGAGCATCTCGGTCGCCGTGCCCTCGACCTCGCGCTGGAGCGCGAGCATGATCTCCTGCAGGTCGGCGTCGCGCATCGCCAGCGCGCCGAACTCGCTGAGCAGCACGCAGCGCCCCTCCTCGCCGGTGGCGGCGTCCCAGAGCGCGTGCACGAGCGTGCGGACCTGCTCGCCGAACGGGCCGTCACCGGGGGAGGCCGCCCGGACCTGGCCGATGAAGTCGGCGGTCAGCTGCTCGACGACGGCCCGGTAGAGGTCCTTCTTGGTACCGAAGGTGTAGTGCACCGTCGCCTGGGCCACGCCGAGCTCGGCCGCGATCGCCCGGGTGCTGCCGGCCGCGATGCCCTCGCGGCTCATCAGGTCGAGGGCGGCCTGCACCAGCTGGGGCCGCCGTTCTGCGGCGGGGACGTGTGCCATCCAGCCAGGGTATCGCCATGGTCGGACAACTGTGTCGAACGATTCCGTCGATTGCTCGTGTCGCGGGGGGGGGGGGGCGGGGGCGGGGGGGGGGGGGGGCTGGGGCGCGGGGGGGGGGGGGCGCGCGCCGACGGCCCCCCGCCCGCGCCACGGCCCCGCTCGCCCGCAAGACA
>NZ_JBHWGV010000038.1:44387-46829 GCF_042732955.1 Kitasatospora sp. NPDC059747
CTTTTCCACACCCCTCGTTTTACTCTCCGTTGTACTACATTTTTTTCCCTATTTTCTGTTATTTTTTGTGGTCCTTTATTTTAACAAACACAAAACCCCCCCGCGTACGGTGGATCCGAGACCTGGTCAGGCACCCGCCTGCCCGACGACCGGACCGAAGGGTCAGCCATGGCCACGTACCTGTACCGATTGGGCCGCTCCTGCTTCCGGCGCAGGCGGGCCGTCCTGGCCGTCTGGATCGCCGTGCTGATCGCCGTCGGCGGGGCCGCCGGAGCGTTCGCGGGCAAGACGAGCAACGAGTTCAAGGTCCCCGGCACCGAGGCGCAGGCGACCCTCGACCGGATCAAGGACGCCTTCCCGCAGCAGGGCCACGGCTCCGCGCAGATCGTCTTCGCCGCCCCGGCGGCCGACGGCGTCAAGGCGCCGGACGCGGGCCGCGCGGTGAGCGAGGCCGTCCACCGGATCGCCGCCGTCCCGGGCGTGGCCGCCGTGCCCGACCCGTACGCCACCGGCGCGGTCTCGCCGGACGGCAAGGTCGCGATCGCGCTGGTCTCCTTCGACCGCAAGCTCGGCGACATCACCGACCAGCAGCGCGACGCGGTCAGGGCGGCCGCCGAACCGGCCCGCGCGGCCGGGCTGGACGTCGCCTTCGGCGGCGACGCGTACAACCGGATGGCCCAGGTCGACGGCGGCGAGGCGATCGGCCTCGCGGTGGCCGGCGTGGTGCTGGTGATCACCCTCGGCTCGCTGGTCGCCGCCGGACTGCCGCTGCTCACCGCGCTGGTCGGCGTCGGTGCCGCGATGGCCGGACTGCTCGCGCTCACCGGCTCGTTCGAGATCATCACCACCGCGCCGGTGCTGGCGCTCATGGTCGGGCTCGCGGTCGGGATCGACTACGCGCTGTTCATCCTCTCCCGCCACCGCCGCCACCTGGACGAGGGCCTGACGCCCGAGGAGGCCGCGGCCCGCGCCACCGCGACCGCGGGCAGCGCCGTCGTGTTCGCGGGCCTGACCGTCGTCGTGGCGCTCGCCGGGCTCGCCGTCGCGGGCGTCCCGTTCCTCACCGTGATGGGCCTCGCCGCCTCCGGCGCCGTCGTCGTGGCCGTCCTGGTGGCGATCACGCTGCTGCCCGCGCTGCTCGGCTTCGTCGGCCGCCGGATCGACCGGCTGCCGGTCTGGCGGCGGGCCATGCGCACCGGCGGCACGACCACGATGGGCGAGCGCTGGGCCGGTTTCGTCGTGCGCCGCCCGCTGCCCGTCCTGCTCGTCGGCCTGGCCGGGCTCGGCGCCCTCGCGGTGCCCGCCGCGAGCCTCAGCCTCGGCCTGCCGGGCGGCGGTTCGCAGGCCGCGGGGACGGACGCGCGCAAGGCGTACGACCTGGTGAGCGAGGGCTTCGGGCCCGGGTTCAACGCGCCGCTCGTCGTCGTGGTGGACGCGAAGGGCACGCCGCAGCCCGAGCGGGCCGTGCAAGGCGTGGCGGCGCAGCTGCAGACGTTGAAGGGCGTGCAGACGCTGCTGCCGCCGGCCGTCGACCCGGCCAGTGGGACGGCCCTGCTGACCGTCATCCCGCGGACCGGGCCCGACGACGAGGCCACCAAGTCGCTCGTCAACGAGATCCGCGACCAGCGCGCGGAGTTGAAGGCCTCGACCGGCGCCGGCATCGCCGTCACCGGCACCACGGCCGCCAACATCGACGTCTCCACCAAGCTCGGCCAGGCGCTGCCGCCCTTCCTCGCGGTCATCGTCGGCATCGCGATGGTGCTGCTGGCGCTGGCGTTCCGCTCGGTGCTCGTCCCGCTCAAGGCGGTGGCCGGGTTCCTGCTCAGCATCACCGCCTCGCTCGGCGCGGTGGTCGCGGTCTACCAGTGGGGCTGGCTGGACGGCCTGATCGACGTGCCGAAGGTCGGCCCGGTGGTGAGCTTCGTGCCGATCCTGCTGATCGGGGTGCTGTTCGGGCTGGCGATGGACTACGAGCTGTTCCTGGTCTCCGGGATGAAGGAGCAGCACGTCCACGGCGCGGCGCCGCGCGAGGCCGTGGTGGCCGGGGTGCGGGGCGGCGCCCGGGTGGTGACGGCGGCCGCGCTGATCATGGTGGCGGTGTTCGGCTCGTTCGTCTTCGGCCACGACCCGATCGTCCAGCCGATCGGCTTCGCCCTCGCGGTGGGCGTGCTGGTGGACGCCTTCGTCGTGCGGATGGCGCTGGTGCCGGCCGCGATGGCGCTGTTCGGCGAGGCCGCGTGGTGGTTCCCGAAGCGGCTGGAGAAGGTCGTGCCGCGGGTGGACATGGAGGGCGAGCAGCTGATCGCCCGTCTGGACCGGGAGCGGGTGTCCGGGGCGGCGAAGGAACCGGCCGGGGTCTGACCGGCCCCACGAGCCGGGCCCCCCGGGCGGACGTCCCGCCCCCCCCCGCCCACGCGCCCGGCGGGACAGCCGCCCCCCCGG
>NZ_JBHWGV010000038.1:46839-76022 GCF_042732955.1 Kitasatospora sp. NPDC059747
CCCGGCGGCCCGGGGCGGGGGTGGCGGGGGCGCCCACGCACCGGGGGGGGGACTGCCCGCCCCCACGAGGGGGCCCGGGCGGTAACACTACCCGCGGGCCCCGGCCGTCGGCACGGTCGTCACTGCGGCAGCCGCTGCTCGAACCAGACCACCTTGCCGGTGCCCAGCCGGGTCGCGCCCCAGCGGTCGGCGCAGCGGGCCACGATCTGCAGCCCGCGCCCCCGCTCGTCCTCGGGGCCGGTCCGGCGCGGGCGGGGCAGCAGCGGGCTGTCGTCGCCGACCTCGCAGCGCAGCCGGGTGGTGCGCACCAGGCTCAGGGTGACCGGACGGGTCGCGTGCTGGACGGCGTTGGTGACGAGCTCGCTGACCATCAGTTCGGTCGCCTCGCTGAGCTCGCCCAGTCCCCAGCGGCGCAGCGTGTGCGCGGCCAGCCGGCGGGCCCGGCCCGGCGTCTCGTTGCGCGGCTGGAGGTACCAGTGCGCGACGTCCCCGGCCGGGATGCCGTCGAAGCAGGCGCCGAGCAGGGCGATGTCGTCGCCGCGGTCGCCCGGCGGCAGGATCCGCAGGGCCTCCTGGCACAGCTGCTCGGGGGCGTGCCAGGTGGAGCCGGCGATCTTGGCGCGGAGCAGTTCGAGGCCGTCGCTGAGCGGGCGGCTGCGGGTCTCGACCAGGCCGTCAGTGAACAGCAGCAGGGCCGAGCCGGGCGGGGCGGGCAGTTCGACGGAGTTGAAGTCGACCCCGCCGACGCCGATCGGCGCCCCGGAGTCGAGCTCGACCAGCTCGGCCGTCCCGTCCGGCCGTACGAGCACCGGCGGGACGTGCCCGGCGTTGGCGATCACCACGCGGTTGGCGATCGGGTCGTACACCGCGTAGACGCAGGTGGCCAGGTGCTGTTCGCGGCCGAGCCGCTGGGCCTGTTCGTCCAGGTGGTAGAGCACCTCGTGGGGCGGCAGGTCGAGCGCGGCCAGGGTCTGCGCGCTGGTGCGGAGCTGGCCCATGATGGCGGCCGAGGTGAGCGAGTGGCCCATCACGTCGCCGACGATCAGGGCGACCCGGTTGCCGGGCAGCGGCACCGCGTCGTACCAGTCGCCGCCGACCTGGGCGCCGCGCTCGCCGGGCAGGTAGCGCTGGGCGAGGCGCACGCCGTGCGGCTGCGGGAGGCGCAACGGCAGCATGCTGCGCTGGAGTTCGTTGGCTATCTCCCACTCGCGGGCGTACCGCAGGGCGGTGTCGACGGCCAGCCCGGCCTGGGTCGCGAGGTGCGCGGCGGTCGCGGTGTCGGCGGCGTCGAACGCCGGGCGGCCGGTGCGTTCGGGGGGCCGGCGGATCAGCACGAGCAGACCGAGCACCGCCTTGCGCCCGCGCAGCGGCAGCGCGAGGACGGACGTGCCCGCGCCGAGCCGGGCCAGCCCGCGGGTGCCGTACAGCTCGCGCAGCAGCGTCTCGGTGCGCTCGGCGGCGGGTGTGCCGATCACGGCGGCCTCGGCGGGGCGGCGGCTGAGCAGGGCGTGCGCGAGGGCGCCGCCGCGGGTCACCGGGGTGGCGGGCCCGCCGTCGGCGTTCGAGCGGGTGCCCCAGCGGGTGCGCCGGCGGTCCTCCGCGCCGCTGGGGCGGCCGCGGCGCCCGATCCGGGTGCCGGTGCTGTAGTGGATCCGCAGTTCGTCGGGGAAGCCGGGTTCGCGCTCGACGTTGGGCAGCGGGTCGCGCAGGTGGACGACGGCAGCGTCGGCGAGGGCCGGGACCAGCACCCGGCCGACGTTGCGCAGCGTCGCGGCGAGGTCGAGGGCGCTGTTGATCCGCCGGGTCGCCGAGTCGAGCCAGCCGAGGCGCCCGGCGACGTCGTCGCGCCCGGCCGCCGCGGGTTCGCTGCGCGGCTGGGGGAGCGCAGGCGGCTGTCCGGCCTCGGTGTTGAGCTGGTCGCGCACGGCTGCCTGTCCTGGGCTCGGGGTGGGCTCTGGGGGTGTGCTGCTTGCTGGTCTCTTCCGCTGTCGCGGCTGTCGGCGTGCTCGGGAGCCGCCGCCGGGCGGTCAGCCGACGCGTCGGCAGCAGAGGAACAGTTGCTCCTCCGGCGGCAGCGAGGTACTGGCCGGCGCGTACGGGTGCCCCGAACACTCCTCGACGGCGAACCCGGACGCGACCAGAACCCGTTCCAGATCCTCCCGCAGATACCCGCTGATCCGCAGCTCTCTGCCAAGGAACGGAAGCGGAACGTGATCCAGATCGGCCTCGACCATCCCGAGGGCCAGCAGCCCGCCCGGCCGCAGCAGCGCGTGCAGTCGGCCGAGGACGGTCGGGATCTCGTCCTGGGGCAGCAGGATCAGCGAGAAGAACGCGGTGACGGCGGCGAACCCGCCCGCGCCGTCCGGCCCGAGCCCGGGCACGTTCCAGACCCGCCCGGCGCGCTCGGTGCCCAGGTCGTAGAGGTCGATCCGGTGGAAGACGGGCGGGTGCTCCCCCGGGTGGTGGGCCTGCGCGGCCAGCGTGAGCATCACGTCCGAGAGGTCCGTCGCGGTGACCCGCAGCCCGCCCGCGGTCAGCTGGCGGACCGTCGGCTCCCCGGTGCCGCAGCCGACGTCCAGGACCCGGGCGCCCGGCTCCAGCTGCGCCAGCAGCCGCCGTCCGCACGCGAGCTGTCCGTCCTTGGCCGGGAAGGCCTCGCCGTACCCGGCGCCGATCGTGTCGAAGGCGACCGCCTGCAAGGCCCGCACGGCCCGGCGCCGCCGGGTGTCGGGCTCGTCGTCACCCGCGTCCTCGCCGACGGGGAACGGGTCCGATATCTGTCCGGTCGTCACGATAGAGAGGCACCCTTCCACCCTGGCCTCCGCCAGCCTGGCCGGCCGCTGCCGGTGGCGGTGCGTCACGCTCCCCGCATCACACTGACGGACTGCACTCCGCACGCTGAGAACTGGGCATTCCGAAACTCTGGCACGTCGCCGGCCGGCACTTGTGTGTGCACTGGCATCTGAGAATATGCGTGATCACACCGCCGTGGGGCCCCTTTCCGGCCAACTCGTCGTTCTTGGGCCGTTGTGGACGGTGTTGCGGAAGCACGACGGTGCGGGCCGGGGTGGTGCGGGCCGGCCCCGCACGCCGCACAGCGCGCCGGGGGCGTGGGTGCTGACCTGCGGTTTTCACCGCTCCGCAGGCTGACAATCGGACGTTTATCGAACGTCAATCAGCGCGGTGCACAGTAGGGACCAGCGCCGGGGAAGCGTTGAGGGCGCTCCCGCAGCCGGGGGGCTGCGGGGGCGCCGACGCAACGCGAATCGGGGGAGGATCTCCGCTGGGGGGTGGAGGCCTCACGGCGCCGGGGGTGAGGAAGAGGCAGGCTCGGTGTGCTGCTGGGAGATGAGGTCCGCCACGGGGGAGGCCTCCGGCACACCGAGCCGCGTGAACATCGCGTGCGCCTCCCGCAGACACGCCAGCCCGCGGGCCGGCTGCGCGAGCGCCAGCAGCGCCTCGCCGAGCGCCGCGTTGGCGAGGCCCTGGCAGTAGGCGCCGTCGATCTCCTGGGCGATCGCCAGCGATTCGCCGGCCGCCTCGGCCGCCTCGCCGGCCTGTCCGATCGCCAGCAGGCTCTCCGAGAGGCGGGCCAGCGTGTACCCCTCGCGGAGCCGGTTCTGCTGCTCCTGGTACAGCTTGTGCGCCTCCCGGAGGTGCGAGACGGCCTCCACCGGCGCACCCGTCGACGACAGTACGACGCCGAGCTGGTACACCGTGTCCGCGAGGCAGGCCCCGTTCGCCGACCTGCGCGCGTTCGCCACCGCCGCGTGGACGGACTCGACGGCCTCCGCGGTCCGCCCGACATCGAGCTGGGCCCGGGCGATGTTCCCGAGCAGCCGCGCCTCGCTGATCGGTGCGCCGACGACGTGGCTGATCGAGAGCGCCTGCTCGAAGAACGGCAGGGCTTCGGCGCTCCGGTTGGCGATGCTCAGGATGATCCCGAGGGTGTTGGTGACCATCGAGCGCACGACCGTGACGTCGTCCGGGTGCTGGAGCGACAGGCTCTCGCGCAGGGAGTTCTCGGCGCCCAGGAAGTTGTTCGCGAAGTACTCCAGCGTGCCCCAGGCCAGGTGGACCCGGGCGAGCGCCCGGGTGTCCCCGTGCGACTGGGCGTTGGAGTCGGCGATCTCCAGCAGACGCCGGGTCCTGGGGGCGTGAGTCGGGTCCTCGACGATGCTGTTGAGCGTGATCAGCAGGTCCAGAGCGGGCCGCAGCAGGTTCGGCGGGCCTCCCAGCGCCGCCTCGAGCGTGCTCAGCAGCATGCCGGTCTCGGCGCGCAGCCACTGCTGGGCGTCGGCGGCGGTCGACAGGCCGAGCCCCGGCGCCTTCAGTTCATCCAGCGTCTCGAAGAGCAGATCGTCGGGCTCGATGGCCTGCGCGGCGGTGCGCAGCGTCGGCAGCAGGTGCTCCAGCAGCCGGAGCACCGCCTGCTGCTGCTCCTGCGTGTCCGCGGACTTCTCGTTCTGCCGCTGGGCGTAGAGCCGCAGGAGGTCGTGGTAGCGGTAGCGCCCGGGCGTGAAGCACTCCAGCATGTTCGCCTCGACCAGTGCCTCGGCCAGGTCCTCGGCACGCTCCTCGGCCTCGCCGAGGAGTGCCGCCACGGCGTCCAGCGGCAGGTCGGGGGAGTCCACGAGGGAGAGCAGGCGGAAGGCACGGGCCTCGTCGGCGCGCAGTTGGCCGTACCCGAGCCCGATCGTCGTTTCCACCGCGAGGTTGCCCAGCTGCAGCTCGTCGAGCCGCCGCCGTTGGTCCGCTAAGCGCCGGGCGAGGTCCGAGATGCTCCAGCGCGGCCGGCTGGCGAGCCGGGCCGCGGCGATGCGGACGGCCAGGGGCAGGAAGCCGCAGGCGGTGACCACCGCCAGGGCCGCGTCCGGCTCCGAGGAGACGCGCTGCTCGCCGACGATGGCGGAGAACAGCGCCAGGGCCTCGGCGGGCGTCAGTTCCTCGACGTCCACCAGATGCGCGCCCGGGATCCCGGCGAGCCGCGACCGGCTGGTGGCCAGCACCGCACAGCCCGACACCCCGGGGATCAGCGGCCGCAGCTGGTCCGCGTCCTGGGCGTTGTCGAGCAGGATGAGCATCCGGCGGTTCGCCAGCAGCGAGCGGTACAGGGCGGAGCGCTGCTCCACCGAGTCCGGGATCTCGGTGACGCCGAGGGCGTGCAGGAAGTCGCCCAGGACGACGGCGGGTTCGGCCGGTGAGGCGCCCGCGCCGCGCAGGTCGACGTACAGCTGGCCGTCGGGGAACTCGGCCCGCACGCTGTGGGCGACGTGCACCGCGAGCGTCGTCTTGCCGACCCCTCCGATGCCGGCCAGCGACGTCACCACGACGGCCTGGCCGGTGGCGCTCTGGAGCACCGCGCGGAGCTCGTTGACCAGCCCTTCGCGTCCGCTGAAGTCCGATACGTCGGCGGGCAGTTGTGCCGGCGCCGGCACGCTGGTCGTGGCGTCGTGCCGGACGGCGGCGGGGCCGGTGCCGGTGGGCGGGGTCAGGGCGGGGTCGCCGGCCAGGATGCGGGCGTGCATCGCGGAGAGCCCCGCACCCGGTTCTACGCCGAGCTCGTCGATCAGCAGCTTGCGCGTGTCGGTGTAGACGCCGAGCGCCTCGGCCTGCCGCCCGCAGCGGTACAGCGCGAGCATCAGCAGCTCCCGCAGGCGTTCCCGCAGCGGGTGTTCCGACGTCAGCGAGCTCAGCTCGGCGACGACCTCGGTGTGCAGGCCGATCTCCAGCGCGACCGCGCAGCACTCTTCCCAGACCGACACGTGTCGCTCGGCCAGCCGCAGCCGCTGGGAGTCGGCGTACGGTCCCGGCACACCGGCCAGGGCCCGACCTCTCCACAGCGCCAGGGCGGAGACGAGCAGCCGGTGTGCTTCGGCCGGGTCCCCCTTGGTCCGGGCGGTGGCGGCCTCGGTGACGGTGGTTTCGAACACCGAGAGGTCCAGCGTCCCGGAGGAGATCCGCAGCGCGTACCCGTCGCTCACCGAGACGAGGATCTCGGCCGGCGCGCGCACCTCTCGGTGCGGCTCGATGACCGTGCGCAGCCGCGAGACGTACGTCCGCAGCGCGGCGATGGCCTGCGGCGGGGGCCGTTCGCCCCAGATGCCGTCCACCAGGTCCTGCGTCGTGACCGGGCGGCCCTGCTGGAGCAACAGCGAGGTCAGGACGGCCTGCTGCTGGGGGGATCCCAGCGACAGGGGCTGCTCGCCGCGCCACGCCTGCATGGGGCCGAGCACCTGGAAGCGCAGCGCCTTGCTGTGCGGCGTTTCCTGAGGCTCCATGAATCCCCCGATTGACCTGTGGCGGGTGCGCGGGGCGCTTGGGTGGTCCCGCTGTGGTCGCATCAGCTTAGGCGGGCGGCTGTAAACACCGGAGAGCGGCTCCGGCGGCGCGATGTTTATAGGACATTTAACGGCTCCTACGATACTGTCCCGGCGCCTTGGTCGAGTCAGTCGGGCGCGAGCAGACCTCAATGACCTGAAAGGCAGCCAACCCATGGCCGAGAATGACCCCACCAGCACTGTGACTCCGCAGGCCGCGCCGAACGCCAACGGGGCCGCCGCGGGCCAGCCCGCCGGCGCCGTGGCCACCGCGACTCCCGCCGCCGACGCGGCGGTGGCCGACGCCGCGTCGAACGTGGCCGGGTACATAGTGCCCGCGGACGAGCAGCACGTCGACCCCCAGGAGCTCATGGGCGGCGGCGAGGTGGAGGAGCCGCAGCACCCCCAGGGCAAGCCCGGCGAGACCGTCCCGCTCGGTGTCATCAACAGCCGGCCGTAAGTGACCCGGGCCGTCCGCCCGGTGCCGCACCCCTGGTGAGGCGCCGGGCATGCACTGTCGACGGCCCCGCGCGCACCGCCCGGCGATCCGGATTCCGGTCGCCGGCCCCCCAGGCAGAGCCGATCAGTTCGATAGCGAGGTTGTCATGAGCAAGCTTCGTCGTATTGCGGTGGTAGCGGTGTCGACGGCCCTTCTGGCCGCCGGTTCCGTGGTGACGGCCACCGGCGCCTTCGCCGGGGTCATCTTCAGCCGTCCCTGACTGGACGTCAAGGTCGCGCCCTGCGTTCGCAACTGGCGAGTGCGGGGCGTTCGTCGTTTTCAGGGGCACGGCGGTGGTCGGATCCCGCCCGTCGGCCTCCTTCGCGGCGCCGGCCCCGAATTCTCCCCCGGGAGTTTCGTGGCGGCCCCGGATCCTTTCCGGAATTCCGGATTCGGGGGAAAACGCCGCGATGTCTTGGATGGCCGTTTTGCTGGATTTTGCAGGGCAATGGCGGTTGTCGCCATTTTAACGAATGACGATCTCGTTCCGTGCCGCTAGCCGGCGCGCTCCCCGCCGAGGTGGCGGCAGCGGCCGCGGGCGGGGCGGCGGGGTCTTCCGGTCGGATCGGAGTCCGGGCCGTCGTCGGCCGGGGCGGGGGCCGGGGCGACGTGGGTCGGGTCGGCGGTCCATTCGCGGCCGCCGGACTCGGGGCGGAGGTAGTGCTCGCCGCCGATGGTGTCCATGTAGATGCCGGTGCGCCCGGTCCTGCGGTCGAGGACGCGGTCACCCGCGTGCGGCCGGTAGGCGGCGGCGTTGCGCTGACGGGGATTCACCGAACCCTCCCTAGCTCTGCGGTCGCCGTCCGCGCGTCCGTGGTGACGCTCGGCGACTACCCAGCATCTCTAGAGAAGCTAATATCTCTAGAGATGTCAACGGTCGTATCCGCTTACTTGCGACCGCGGGCGCGCCTACGATTTCCGAGAGGGAGAGGGAGCGGCGATGACCGGCAGCAGTGGCGACAAGCAGCCCAAGTACCAGCGGATCGCCGACACGCTCAGGGCGGCCATCGACGCCGGCGAGTACCGCGCGGGCGACCGGCTGCCGGGCGAGAACGACCTCATGGACGAGTACGGCGTCGCCCGGATGACCGCCCGCCAGGCCCTCGGGGTGCTGCAGAGCGAGGGCATCGCCGAGGCCCGCCGGGGCGCCGGGGTGTTCGTGCGGGACTTCCGCCCGCTGCGCCGGCACGGGATCCAGCGGCTCGCGCAGGGCCAGTGGGGCTCCGGGCGGTCGATATGGTCCGCGGACATCGACCGGCGCACCCTCGTCGTCGACCAGGTGTCGGTCACCGAGCGCGGCGCGCCCGAGCACGTGGCCCGCGTCCTCGGCGTCGACCCGGGCGAGCCGATGTGCGTGCGCCACCGTCGCTTCGTCCTGGACGGCAAGCCGGTGCTGCTGTCCACGTCCTACCTCCCGGCGGTCCTGGTCGCCGGCACGGCGATCACCCGCGAGGACACCGGCCCGGGCGGCACCTACGCCCGCCTTGCCGAGATCGGCGCGAAGCCCGTCCACTTCCGCGAGGAGGTGCGCTCGCGCATGCCGAGCGCCGAGGAGGGCGTGCGCCTGGACCTGACCGCCGGCACCCCGGTGATCCTGATCTGCCGCACCGCCTTCGCCGACGAGGGCCAGGTCGTCGAGCTGAACGAGATGATCCTCGACGCCGCGTCCTACGTGCTGGAGTACGACTTCGACGCGTGAGCTCCGCTGTGACCGTCAGCCGACGGCCGGCCGTCGGATGTCCTGCTCGCGGAGATCGGTGATGACCCGAGCGACGGTGGCGAAGTCGTCGTCCAGGTGCAGGACGGTCATGTCGTGGTGGACGGCGGTGCCGGCCAGCAGCAGGTCTGCCAGCCCGGCCGCTCGGTGCTGGCCTTTCTGGGTCAGCTTGTACTGGGCGGTGTCGATCCACTCCCAGATTGACTTCGGGGCGCCGACGGTCGGGCCGAACAGTGCCGCGAGTTCGTCCTCCAAGTCGTCCCGATGCGCCGAGTTCCGGGCGGAGAAGAGGATCTCGGTCCTGGTGGACTTGCTGATCCTGATCAGGCCGGACTCGATGTGTCCCCACCACTGCGACCGAAGCTCACGGTCCGACACCAGCCGCACGTAGGCCGAGGTGTCGATCAGGAAGCTGTCGATCATTCGGCTTCCTCCCGCTGCGCCCGCTTGCGGGCCTCGTAGACCCGGACGGTCGGCTCGAACTCGCCTGCGGCGGCTCGGCGGGACAGCTTCTCCAGAGCCTCCAGCCGCTTCAGTCGGTTGACGTAGTCGGCGAGGGCGTTGTTGACCGTGTCCTTCTTCGTCGTCGTCCCCATCAACCGCATGGCCTCCGCAAGGATCGTGTCGTCGACATCGATGTTGGTCATACTCACCTGCGCGCCTCCGTGGACGATGTGGGTGATCCACCTCTCTCATCCACGGTACCCACGTTCAGCCCGCGCCGGTATCCGAAACCGCCCCGGGCGCACGGAGGCGGCCGGGGCGGTGGGGTGGGACCGGGGGAGGGCTACTCCTTCGAGCGCACCCGGAGGTTGGTGATCAGCGGGCCCTCGGTGGTCTCGCGGAAGAAGTCGTTGCCCTTGTCGTCGACGACGATGAAGGCCGGGAAGTCCTCGACCTCGATGCGCCAGACGGCCTCCATGCCGAGCTCGGCGTACTCCAGGACCTCGACCTTCTTGATGCAGTCCTGGGCGAGCCGGGCCGCCGGGCCGCCGATCGAGCCGAGGTAGAAGCCGCCGTGCGCGGCGCACGCGTCGGTGACCTGCTTGCTGCGGTTGCCCTTGGCGAGCATGACCATCGAGCCGCCGGCCGCCTGGAACTGGTCGACGTAGGAGTCCATCCGGCCCGCCGTGGTAGGGCCGAAGGAGCCGGAGGCGTAGCCCTCGGGGGTCTTGGCCGGGCCCGCGTAGTAGACCGGGTGGTCCTGGAGGTACTTGGGCATGCCCTCGCCGGCGTCCAGGCGCTCCTTGATCTTGGCGTGCGCGATGTCGCGGGCGACGACGAGCGTGCCGGTGAGCGAGAGCCGGGTCTTCACCGGGTACTTGGACAGCTCGCTGCGGATCGCGGACATCGGCTGGTCGAGGTCGACGCGCACCACGTCGTCGTCCAGGTGCTCGTCGGTGGTGTCCGGCAGGTACTTGGCCGGGTCCGTCTCCAGCTGCTCCAGGAACACGCCCTCGGCGGTGATCTTGCCGAGCGCCTGGCGGTCGGCGGAGCAGGAGACGGCCATGGCGACCGGCAGCGAGGCGCCGTGGCGCGGCAGGCGCACGACGCGCACGTCGTGGCAGAAGTACTTGCCGCCGAACTGCGCGCCGATGCCGATCTTCTGGGTCAGCTCGGTGACCTTCTGCTCCAGCTCCAGGTCGCGGAAGCCGTGCCCGGTCTTCGCGTCGCCGGAGGTCGGCAGGTGGTCGAGGTAGTGCGCCGAGGCGTACTTGGCGGTCTTGAGCGCGAACTCGGCGCTGGTGCCGCCGATCACGATGGCCAGGTGGTACGGCGGGCACGCGGCGGTGCCGAGCGAGCGGATCTTCTGCTCCAGGAACGAGAGCATGCTCGCCTCGTTCAGGATGGCCTTCGTCTCCTGGTACAGGTACGACTTGTTGGCGGAGCCGCCGCCCTTGGCCATGAACAGGAACTTGTACGCGTCGCCGTCGGTGGCGTACAGCTCGATCTGGGCCGGCAGGTTGTTGCCGGTGTTCTTCTCGTCCCACATGGTCACCGGGGCCATCTGGGAGTAGCGCAGGTTGAGCTTGGTGTACGCGTCGTACACGCCGCGCGCGATGGCGGACTCGTCGGCGCCGGAGGTGAGCACGTTCTGGCCGCGCTTGCCCATGACGATCGCGGTGCCGGTGTCCTGGCACATCGGCAGGATGCCGCCGGCCGAGATGTTGACGTTCTTCAGCAGGTCCAGCGCGACGAAGCGGTCGTTGGGGCTGGCCTCCGGGTCGTCCAGGATGCGGCGCAGCTGGGCGAGGTGCGCGGGGCGCAGGTAGTGCGAGATGTCGTGCATCGCCTCGGCGGTGAGCAGGCGCAGCGCCTCGGGCTCGACCTGGAGGAAGGTGCGGCCGCCGGCCTCGAAGGTGGAGACGCCCTCGGAGGTGAGCTTGCGGTACGGGGTCGGGTCAGCGCCCAGGGGGAGCAGGTCGCTGTACTCGAAGTCTGGCGTGGGAGCCATGGGGGCGGTCCTTAGGTTTCCAGTGATCCGGCTGCGTCGGCGAAGCACCATCCAGGGTAGGACCCGGCGATCGCGTGCACGCGGACAGGTCCGCCTTGCGTGACCGGGCTCACTCGGGCAGCAGTGCGAGCGACTAGTCTTGGCCCGTGGACAACTCGCCGCCGCAGGACGATCAGGGTCGGCCGCCCGTGCCGGCGCCCGTGCCGATGACCAAGCCCGAGAACCATCCCGAACCGCAGCCGCGGCCCGAGCGGCCGGACCGGCCGGCGCCGGCGCCCGCGCACGCCCCGGTGGCCGAGGCCGAGCTGCGGGCCTCGGACGCCGACCGCGAGCGGGTGGCCGACCTGCTGCGCGACGCCTACGCCGAGGGCCGGCTGGACGTCGACGAGCACGCCGAGCGCATCGAGGCCGCGTACGCGGCGAAGACCCTGGGCGAGCTGGCGCCGCTCACCCGCGACCTGCCCAGCCACCGTCCGCTCTCCTTCGAGAAGCCGCCGCTGGACGCCCCCGCCGCCCGCCCGTCCGTCCCGGCGCAGCCGCCGGCCCGTCAGGAGGCGCCCCAGATGGTGGCGATCTTCGGCGGGGCGTCCCGCAAGGGCCGCTGGCGGGTCGGCTCGCACCTGAAGGTGGTCGCGGTCTTCGGCGGCGTGGACATCGACCTGAGCGACGCCGTCTTCGAGTCGCCGGAGGTCGTCATCGACGTGCTGGCGCTGTTCGGCGGCGTCGAGGTCCGGGTGCCGGAGAACGTCAGCCTGCACGGCGGCGGCGTCGGCATCTTCGGCGGCTTCGACGTCAAGGAGCAGACGGCGGCGGACCCTTACGCCCCGGTGGTCCGGATCCGGGGCACGGCGATCTTCGGCGGCTGCGACGCCAAGCCGCGCCGGGGCAAGAAGCTCAAGGAGTGGGTGCGCAAGCAACTCGGCGTCGAGTAGCGGGCGTTGGCCGGCGCCTGTCCGGCCGCCGACCTGCGCGTGATCCGACCGGTGCCCGGCCGCGGGAGCAACTCCCGGCCGGGCACTCGGCGTTGCGGCGGGTGCAGCGAGTAGTCGATTGCGTGCAGTGTGCATGAATCGCGGCCCGACGGGGTATTCCCTCTCGCACATCGCTTCTTGTACGGCTGCGCACCGGGGGCGGCCAGCGGCCGGCCCGGGGGTGGAGAGCGGGGGCTCGCAGCCGGGCAGGGGAGCGAGCTTCCCCGTGTCCGAGAGTCTCGTCAGGAGTACGGCCGTGCTGCATCCGATCGAGTCCCGCACCACCTCGCCCGTCGCCGCCGCGCAGCTGTTGGAGCCCCGCCCCGACAGCCGCCCGCAGCCGCAGGGCTCACCGGCCGGTCAGGGGCCCCAAGGGGAGGACAACCCCTGGCACACCGGCGCCGCGTGCCGTCGGGACGAGGTGGGGCTGTTCTTCGCGCCGTCCAAGGAGCCGACGGCGGCCCGGCTGTCGCGCGAGGACCAGGCGAAGCGGGTCTGCGCCCGCTGCCCGGTGCTGCTGGAGTGCCGTGAGCACGCGCTGGCGCAGCCGGAGCCGTACGGCGTCTGGGGTGGGCTGACGGCCGCCGAGCGGCGCGTGGTGCTGGCCCGTCGCCGCCGCCGGGAGTCGGAGCTGCGCGAGGCGGCCCGGGTGTCGACGGCCCACCGGCGGATAGCGGGCTGACGGCGCCGGATCGCGCGCCGGAACGCGCCGCGGCCCCGGCGGAGGGGGATTCCGCCGGGGCCGCGTCGTGTCGGGCTGTGAACTCCAGGCCCTGGAGCCTCAGTTGGCGCGGTCGAAGTCGATCGCGCTGTAGGCCCGCAGCTTGGACAGCTTGTGGGTGGAGTGGATCTCGCGGATGGTGCCGCTCTTGGAACGCATCACCAGCGAGCTGGTGGTGGCGGTCTCCGAGCGGTAGTGGACGCCGCGCAGCAGTTCGCCGTCGGTGATGCCGGTCGCGACGAAGAACACGTTCTCGCCGCTGACCAGGTCGTCGGTGGTGAGGACCCGGTCGAGGTCGTGCCCGGCGTCGAGGGCCTTCTGCCGCTCGGCGTCGTCCTTGGGCCACAGGCGGCCCTGGATCACGCCGCCCATGCACTTCATCGCGCAGGCCGCGATGATGCCCTCGGGGGTGCCGCCGACGCCCATCAGCAGGTCGACGCCGGTGCCCTCGCGGGCGGCCATGATGGCGCCGGCCACGTCGCCGTCCGAGATGAACTTGATCCGGGCGCCCGCCTCGCGGATCTGGCGGACCAGACCGTCGTGGCGCGGGCGGTCGAGGACGACGACCGTGACGTCCTCGACGGCGCTGCCCTTGGCCTTGGCGACCCGGCGGATGTTGACGGCCGGCGGGGCGGTGATGTCGACGAAGTCGGCGGCCTCCGGCCCGGCGACCAGCTTGTCCATGTAGAACACGGCGCTGGGGTCGAACATCGTGCCGCGGTCGGCGACCGCGAGCACCGCGACGGCGTTGTTCATGCCCTTGGCGGTGAGCGTCGTGCCGTCGACCGGGTCGACCGCGACGTCGCACTCGGCGCCGGTGCCGTCGCCGACCCGCTCGCCGTTGTAGAGCATCGGGGCCTCGTCCTTCTCGCCCTCGCCGATGACGACCACGCCGTTCATCGAGACGGTCGAGACGAGGGTGCGCATGGCCTTGACGGCCGCGCCGTCGGCGCCGTTCTTGTCGCCGCGGCCGACCCACCGGCCGGCTGCCATCGCCGCCGCCTCGGTGACCCGGACGAGTTCGAGCGCGAGGTTCCGGTCGGGAGCCTCGGGCGCGACCTCAAGGGCACTGGGAAGGTGGTGCGGGTACTGCGTGGTCATCGTCGTTACCTCTCTGTACGCGACGGCCAGTGAGCGCCCGACTACTGCCTGGTCGAACGCCGTGGTGAGGGTCCTGCGATCGTATCTGCCTTAGAGATGACTGTCTGTGGCGCGGGTCGCCACGCTCGGCCCGGCTCCCTCCCGGTAACCACCGGTTCGTCCCGCTTCACCCGTACGCGGGCACCCCGGGTGACCTGTCCGGTGTGTGGATGAGTCACCATGTGGGGGTGGCAGGAGAGAGCAAGGGCATGAGGGGCCGGCAGACCGTGCGGGACATGGTCCTGTCGATGCTGGCGGTCGGCGGCGTGGTGTGGATCGGGTACCTGTTCCTTCCGCACGACGCGGACAGCGTGCCCCAGCACAAGGTCGAGTACCGGGTCGAGGCGGCCACCGCGAAGCGCGCCGCGCCGTACAAGCTGGTCGCCCCGGAGGGGCTGTCCGACAAGTGGCGCGCCACGTCGGTCAGCTACCAGTCGGCCGCGCAGAGCAACGGCAAGGGCAACGCCTGGCACCTGGGCTTCGTCACGCCGTCCGGGCAGTACGCGGCGGTCGAGCAGAGCGACGTCCCGCGCGAGTCGCTGGTGTCGGACAAGGTCGACGGCGCCAAGCCGGACGGCACCGCGGAGGTGGCCGGCCGCACGTGGGACCGCGTGCAGGGCGCCAAGGCCCGGGCGCTGACCTCGCAGGACGGCGGCGGCACGACGCTCCTGACCGGCACCGCCTCGTACGACGAGCTCGCCGAGCTGGCGCAGGCGCTCAAGTAGGCCGTAGGCCGTTCGGGCCGCGCGCCGAACAGGCCGCGCGCCGCAGAGGCCATACGCCGCAGGGGCCGTACGCCGAAGGGCCCGCACCGGATGATCCGGTGCGGGCCCTTCCGCATGGCCGGGCGCGTCAGACGGTGGTGACGACCTCGTCGTAGGCCAGGCGCGGCGAACGCGGGAACCAGGCGTCCTCGCCCGGCTTGCCGATGTTCACCACGGCCAGCACCGAGTGCTCGCCGTCACCGAAGAACTCCTTGTTGATGCCCTCGGCGTCGAAGCCGGTCATCGGGCCGGCGGCCAGGCCGGCGGCGCGGACGCCGATGATGAAGTAGCCGGCCTGCAGGGCGCCGTTCAGGCGGGCGGAGCCCTCGCGGGCCGGGCGCTCCGAGAAGAACACGTCCTTGGCCTGCGGGAAGTGCGGGAACTGGGTCGGCAGCTCCTCGTGGAACTCGTTGTCCACGGCCAGGATGGCGACCAGCGGGGCGGCGGCGGTCTTGGCCTTGTTGCCGTCCGCCAGGTGCTGGACCAGGCGCTCGCGGCCCTCGGCCGAGCGGACCAGGACGACGCGCAGCGGCTGCTGGTTGAAGGCGGTCGGGCCGTACTTGACCAGGTCGTAGATGGCCTGGACCTGCTCCTCGGAGACCGGCTCGTCGGTGAAGGTGTTCGCCGTGCGCGCCTCGCGGAACAGCAGGTCCTGAGCGGCGGCGTCGAGTACCAGGGCGTCGGTGGTCATGCTTCTGCACCTCATGCGGGAGGGGGGGTCGTCGGTGTGGCCGACCGCGGTCGGTCACTGCTCCCAACATAGGTGAAGTTTCAACTATTCCCAAGTGGTATGTGGCGCACATCACTTCGAAAGTGACGCCGGTGCCCCCCGGGACCGGTCACTCCCCGGCCCCGGTGCCCTCCTCGGCGGCCAGCGCGGCGTCCAGCCGGGCACGGGCACCGTCCAGCCAGCGCTGGCAGACCTTCGCCAGCTGCTCGCCGCGCTCCCAGAGCGCCAGCGACTCCTCCAGCGACGTGCCGCCGTTCTCCAGCTGCCGGACGACCTCCAGCAGCGCGTCCCGCGCGTGCTCGTAGCCGAGGGCGTCGTCCGCGCCCTGCGGCACCTCGCCGGGGCGGTCCTGCTCCTGCTGCTCTGCCATGCGAGCCAGACTAGGGGCTCACGCCGACAGAGCCGGCACAACGGCCGCGCCGGGTGGAATTCGGGTGCGCACGGCCGCGCCCCGGCACTACCCTCCGCCGCATGATCGACGTCCGCCCCGCCGCCCCGGCCGACGCGCCCGAGCTGGTCCGGCTGCGCAACCTGATGTTCGAAGCGATGCCGGGCATGGCCGCCCAGGCCGGCCCCGGCCCCTGGCAGGCCACCGCCGAGCGGGTGCTGCGCGAGCGCCTCGCCGTCCCGGCCGGCGCGCTCACCATGCCGTCCTTCGTCGTCGACGACCCCGCGCGGCCCGGCCGGCTCGCCGCCTGCGCCGTCGGCACGCTGGAGGAGCGGCTGCCCGCGCCCGGCAACCCGGAGGGCCGCTTCGGCTTCGTCTTCAACATCTGCACCGACCCCGGCCACCGGCTGCGCGGCTACGCCCGGGCCTGCACCGAGGCGCTGCTGCAGTGGTTCGACGACCACCGGGTCGGCCGGATCGACCTGCACGCGAGCAGTGGCGGCGAGGCGCTCTACCGCAGCCTCGGCTTCGGCGAGCACTCGACGGCGCTCTCCCGCCAGCGCTCGTTCTAGCCCGCGGAGGCCCCCTCCTCGGCCACCGTGACGCCGAACCCGCCGCCCGCCACCCGGGCGTGCAGCGCCTCCCCGGAGGCGACCTGGCCCGGATCCGTCACCACCGTGCCGTCCGCCCGCTGGAGCACCGCGTAGCCGCGCTCCAGGGTGGCCGCGGGGGAGAGCGCGACCACCCGGGCCAGCGTGTGCCCGAGGTCGCTCTGCGCGTGGTCCAGCCGGTGCCGCAGGGTGCGCCGGGCCCGCTCCAGCAGCCCGTCCACCTCCTGGCCCCGCCCGTCCAGCATCCGGTGCGGCGCGGCCAGCACCGGGCGGCTGCGCACACCGTCCAGCCCGTGCTGCTCGCGCTCGACCCGCCCGTGGACGTACCGCCGGGCCCGGTCCCGCAGGTGGAGCACCTTGGCGAGCTCCTCGCCGACGTCCGGCACCACCCGTTTGGCGGCGTCGGTCGGAGTGGACGCGCGCAGGTCGGCGACGAAGTCCAGCAGCGGCTGGTCCGGCTCGTGCCCGATCGCGCTGACCACCGGCGTCCGCGCCGCCGCGACCAGCCGCACCAGCCCCTCGTCCGAGAACGGCAGCAGGTCCTCGACGCTGCCGCCGCCCCGGGCCACGATGATCACGTCCACCTCGGGGTGCTCGTCCAGCTCCCGGACGGCCGCGCTCACCCGCTCCACCGCGCTGACGCCCTGCACCGGCACGTTCCGCACCTCGAAGCGGACGGCCGGCCAGCGCCGCCGGGCGTTCTCCAGGACGTCCCGCTCGGCCGCCGAGCCGCGCCCGGTGACCAGCCCGACGCACTGCGGCAGGAACGGCAGCGGCCGCTTCCGCTCGGCCGCGAACAGCCCCTCCCCGGCGAGCCGCCGCTTGAGCTGCTCCAGCCGGGCCAGCAACTCGCCGAGCCCGACCGGCCGGATCTCCGAGGCCCGCAGCGACAGCTGCCCGCGCGCCGCGTACCACTCCGGCTTGGCGTGCACGACGACCCGCGCGCCCTCCTGCACGACGTCCGCGACCTGGTCGAAGACCGACCGGAAGCACGTCACCGTGAGCGACACGTCGGCCTGCGGGTCGCGCAGCGTCAGGAACACCACGCCCGCCCCGGGCCGCCGGCTGAGCTGGGTGATCTGCCCCTCCACCCACACCGCGCCGAGCCGGTCGATCCAGCCGCCGATCAGCGCGGAGACCTTGCCGACCGGGAGCGGGGCTTCGGGAGAGCTGCTGTTGGCCATGCGTACGAGGCTAACGGCGCCCGCCGACAGCGTCTCCGCCCGTGCCGCCCGTGCCGCCCGTGCCGACCGAACCCTGCACGGCCAGCACCACCAGCCCGACCGCCAGCCACGCCACCCCGACGACCTGCGCCGTCGTCGAGGCCTCGTACACCACCGCCCCGATCACCGCGATCCCCAGCACCGGCACCACCACGTGCCGCAGCCGGTCGCGCGAGCCGTGCCGCACCGCGTACCAGCCGACGACGGAGGCGTGCAGGAGCGCGAAGGCGGTCAGCGCGCCCACGTTCACCACCGAGGTGAGCCGGTCGAGGCCGTCGTCCCGGTTCGCCGCCCAGACCGCCGCCGCCAGCGTGATCACCGCCGCCGCGAGCAGCGCCCGGCGCGGCACCGCCGAGACCGGGTCGACCGAGCCGAGCAGCCGCGGCAGCCGCCCCTCGCGGCCCATCGCGAAGACCAGCCGACCGGCCGCCGCCTGCCCGGCCAGCGCCGCGAAGGCCGCGCCGATCGCCTTGCTCGCCGCCACCAGCACGTGCAGCCAGTGCCCGACGCCGGCCTCAACGGTGTCGTAGAACGCCGAACCCTGCGCCACCGGGTCGGCCGCCAGCTGCGCCGGGGTGAGCGGCTCCAGCAGCGCCGCCAGGTACGTCTGCGCGACGAACAGCACCCCGGCCAGCGCCAGGCACCACAGCACCGCCTGCGCCACCGCCGCCGACGCCCCCACCGCCTCCTCGACGAACGTCGCGATCGCGTCGAAGCCCAGGTAGGAGAGCACCGCGACGGACACCGCCGAGATCACCGCCGTCAGCGAGAAGGGGCCGACGGCGGTGAACGGCGTGTCCCAGGCGCGCCGGGCGCCGTCCTGGACCAGCACCACCACGGCCGCGACGACGAACACCGCGAGCACCGCGATCTCCATGGCGAGCACCGCGAAGCCGACCGAGGCCGCCGTCCGGACCCCGACCAGGTTGAGCGCCGTGGTCACCACGACCGCGAGCGCCGTCCACACCCAGCGCGAGACGCCCGGCACCAGCGAGTGCAGCGCGATCCCCGAGAAGAGGTACGCGACCGCGGGGATCAGCAGGTAGTCGAGCATCGCCATCCACCCGGCGACGAACCCGGGCCCCTCGCCGAGCCCGGCCCGTGCGTACGCGAACACCGACCCGGTCCGCGGCACCGCGCGCACCATCTGCGCGTACGAGAACGCCGTGAAGCCCATCGCGACCGTCGCCGCCAGGTACACCGTGGCGACGGCGCCGCGGCTCTTGGCGTCCAGCACGCCGAACACGCCGACCGGGGCCATCGGGGCGATGAACAGCAGCCCGTAGACCATCAGGTCGCGCACGCCCAGGCTGCGTCGCAGGCCGCCCTCGCCGCCCGTGCCGCCCGCGCCGCCCTGGGCGTCCTGCGCGATTCGCTCACTCATGAGCACCACATTTGAGCACCGGCGACCGGATCCGTCCGGATTGCGCCTCCCGTCGGCGCGGCTCCCCGCCGCCCGTACGATGGACCCATGTCCAACACCGCGCAGCGCCGTGTCCTGCTCGCCGCCCCCCGGGGCTACTGCGCGGGAGTCGACCGCGCCGTGATCGCCGTGGAGAAGGCCCTGGAGCAGTACGGGGCCCCCGTCTACGTCCGCAAGCAGATCGTCCACAACAAGTACGTGGTGCAGACCCTGGAGAAGAAGGGCGCGGTCTTCGTCGAGGAGACGGAGCAGGTGCCCGAGGGCTCGATCGTGGTCTTCTCCGCGCACGGGGTCGCCCCGTCCGTCCACGACGAGGCGAAGGCCGGCAAGCTGGCCACCATCGACGCCACCTGCCCCCTGGTCACCAAGGTGCACAAGGAGGCCGTCCGCTTCGCCGACGAGGACTACGACATCCTGCTGGTGGGCCACGAGGGCCACGAGGAGGTCATCGGCACGATGGGCGAGGCCCCGGAGCGGATCCACCTGGTGGACGGCGCCGAGGACGTGGCCAACGTGCAGGTCCGGGACGAGTCCAAGGTCGTCTGGCTGTCCCAGACCACCCTCTCGGTGGACGAGACCATGGCGACCGTCGGCGAGCTGAAGAAGCGCTTCCCGCTCCTGGTCAGCCCGCCCAGCGACGACATCTGCTACGCGACCCAGAACCGCCAGGTCGCCGTCAAGCAGCTCGCCCCCGAGACCGACCTGCTGATCGTCGTCGGCTCCAAGAACTCCTCCAACTCGGTCCGCCTGGTCGAGGTCGGCCTGGAGTACGGCGCCAAGGCCGCCCACCTGGTGGACTTCGCCGAGGAGATCCGCGAGGAGTGGCTGGAGGGCGTCACGACCGTCGGCCTCACCAGCGGCGCCTCGGTGCCGGAGATCCTCGTCGACGGCGTGCTGGAGTTCCTGGCCGCCCGCGGCTACGACACGGTCGAGACCGTCAAGACCGCCGAGGAGCACCTGACCTTCTCGCTGCCCAAGGAGCTGCGCCGCGACCTGCGCGCCGAGGCCGCGGGCAAGCTGTAGCGCCGTGCCGCGAGGCCCGGTGCCCCACCCGGGGCGCCGGGCCTTTCTGCTGTGCGCGGCCGCGCGGCCTCTCGTAGTTTTGTGCACAGGCTGTGGACGACGGTCCGCGGCATCCGGCGGAGGGCGGTCGTGATGACGGCGGTATTCGGAGTGGACATCGGCGGTTCGGGCATCAAGGGCGCCCCGGTCGACCTGGGCCGCGGCGCCCTGGCCGAGGAACGCCACAAGGTGCTCACCCCGCAGCCGTCCGCCCCCGAGGCCGTGGTCGCCGCCGTCCGGGAGGTGGTCCGGCACTTCGGCCACGAGGGCCCGGTCGGGCTGACCTTCCCCGGCGTGGTGGTCGACGGCCGGACCAGGACGGCCGCCAACGTCGACAAGGGCTGGATCGGCCTGGACGCCGAGGGGCTGTTCCGCGAGGCGCTGGACCTGCCCGCGACCGTCCTCAACGACGCCGACGCGGCCGGCCTCGCCGAGACCGCGCACGGCGCCGGCCGGGAGCAGTCCGGCGTGGTCCTGGTGCTCACCTTCGGCACCGGCATCGGCAGCGCGCTCTTCGTGGACGGCGTGCTGGTGCCCAACACCGAGCTGGGCCACCTGGAGCTGCGCGGCAAGGACGCCGAGCGCCGGGCCTCCTCGGCGGCGAAGGAGCGGCACGACCTGAGCTGGGAGCAGTGGGCCGGGCGGGTCGACGAGTACCTGGACCTGGTGGACATGCTGTTCTCGCCGCAGCTGATCGTGATCGGCGGCGGGGTGAGCCGCAAGCACCAGAAGTTCCTGCCGCTGCTGCGCGAGCGCGGGGCCCGGGTCGTGCCCGCGGAGCTGCGCAACGACGCGGGCATCGTCGGCGCCGCCATGGCCGCGGCCCGCGCGGCCGGCTGAGGCCGCCCGCGGGGGCGCCGCTCAGCGCGAGCGCTGGATCCGGCGCTGGGCGACGAACCGGGCGAGGACGATCAGCGCGGCCAGCCCGGTGCCGGTGAAGAGCCAGCCGGCCCGCAGCGCGAGCCCGGTCGCCAGCGCCACCACCTGGGCGGTCACGCCCGGGGAGTTGACCGGCGCGAGCAGCGACAGTGCGAGCGCGAAGGCGATCGGGCCGCTGATCGGCGCGGCGAGCAGGTCGACGTAGCGCACCCGGACGGCCAGCTGGAAGCAGACGACCACGTAACCGAGGCCGAACAGCCAGCCGAGGCCGTCGAACAGCAGCCGGTCGGCCCCGGCCACCGCGAGGGTCGCCAGCACGCCGACCACGCCGGTGCCGACGGCGGTCAGCCGGGTGGGCCGCCCGGTGCGGCGGCGCCCGTAGAGCCGGGCGTCGCCGCGCCCGCGCAGCGGCAGCCGCAGCCGCAGTTTCGGGGTGGCCGGGCGGACGCTCGCGGGGGCCCCGGCCACCGGCCGCAGCCGGGAGGAGGGGGCCCCGGCGGCCTCGGGGCCGCGCCCGGGACCGGGGACGGCGGCGCCCTTGCCGTTCGGCGGACGGCGTCTGGGCCCTGGCGGCTGGGTACGGATGCTCTGCTCCACCCACCCAACGTACGGTCCGATCATCGCCACACTGTGTAATGGACCGTTCAGGCCTCGCTCCGTGTCTCCGGACGGAGTACTGATGTGATCGTCGTTCAGGCCCGCCGGCCTGCCCGGCCGACGCCGCTTCCACTCCGGCGACCGGCTGGGCGACCGGCCGGAGTTCCTGGAGCCCCTGCCGGTGGCGACCGGGGCGTGAGGAGCTGCCCGTAGACTTGGGGGTCGGCCCGCACGGTGCCGGTCCAACTCCTCCAAGCCCCGGGACTGCGCTTCATGTCGCTCACGATCGGAATCGTCGGCCTGCCGAACGTCGGCAAGTCGACCCTGTTCAACGCCCTGACCAAGAACGACGTGCTGGCGGCCAACTACCCGTTCGCCACCATCGAGCCGAACGTCGGCGTCGTCGGCGTCCCGGACACGCGGCTGGCCAAGCTCGCCGGGATCTTCGGCTCGCAGCGGATCCTCCCGGCCACCGTCGACTTCGTCGACATCGCCGGCATCGTGCGCGGCGCCTCCGAGGGCGAGGGCCTGGGCAACAAGTTCCTCGCGAACATCCGCGAGTCGGACGCGATCTGCCAGGTCGTGCGGGCCTTCACCGATCCCGACGTGGTGCACGTGGACGGCAAGGTGTCGCCCAAGGACGACATCGAGACCATCCACACCGAGCTGATCCTGGCCGACCTCCAGACCGTCGAGAAGGTCCTGCCGCGGCTCCAGAAGGAGGCGCGCCTCAAGAAGGACACCGCCCCCGTGCTGGCCGCCGCCGAGGCCGCGCAGGCGATCCTGGAGACCGGCAAGACCCTCTTCGAGGCCGGCTTCGACACCGCCCCGATCCGCGAGCTCCACCTGCTGACCGCCAAGCCCTTCCTCTACGTCTTCAACGTGGACGAGGACGAGCTGGCCGACGAGGACTTCAAGAACGCCCAGCGCGAGCTGGTCGCCCCGGCCGAGGCGATCTTCCTGAACGCCAAGATCGAGTCCGAGCTGATCGAGCTCGACGACGAGGAGGCGCTCGAACTCCTCCAGTCGATGGGCCAGGAGGAGCCCGGCCTCGCCACCCTCGCCCGCGTCGGCTTCGACACCCTCGGCCTGCAGACCTACCTGACGGCCGGCCCCAAGGAGACCCGCGCCTGGACCATCAAGAAGGGCGCCACGGCCCCCGAGGCGGCCGGTGTGATCCACACCGACTTCCAGAAGGGCTTCATCAAGGCCGAGGTCATCTCCTTCGCCGACCTGGTCGAGACCGGCTCCATCGCCGAGGCCCGCAGCAAGGGCAAGGCCCGCATCGAGGGCAAGGAGTACGTCATGCAGGACGGCGACGTCGTGGAGTTCCGCTTCAACGTCTGATCATTTGATTGCTTTGAGCTAGATCGAATCGATCTGTCAAATGTGCAGGTCGGACGGGGCCCGCCTCCCTTGAGGCGGGCCCCGGTCCGTTTTCCGTGCTGACTCGGTGCTGACTTCTTCGGCCCGTCGCATGCACTTGAGTGGTACGTTATGTGGTACCGGTCATGGAAGGAGTTCAGTCGATGTCGATCACAGCCAGCGAGGCGCGCAAGGCTCTCTTCCCGTTGATCAAGAAGGTCAACGACGATCACGAGGCCATTGAGATCGTCTCCAAGCACGGGAATGCCGTGCTCGTCTCGGCCGAGGACTATGCCGCCTTGCGTGAAGGCTCCTACCTCTTGCGCTCGCCGGTGAACGCGCGCCGCTTGCTCAAGGCGTACGAGAACGCCCTTGGCGGCACAGGGCTTTCCGAGCGGGAGCTCATCGATCCTGATGCGGCGGGTGTCGAGAAGGGCGCCGCGTGAGGCTCGTCTTCGAAGAGGCCGGCTGGGAGGACTACACGTCCTGGCTCAAGAGCGACCGCAAGATGCTCGCTCGGATCAACAAGCTCATCGAGGACGTCCTGCGCGACCCGTTCACCGGGATCGGCAAGCCCGAGCCGCTGAAGTACCACTTGCCCGGTGCCTGGTCGCGGCGGATCGATGACGAGCACCGTCTCGTCCATCTGGTCACGGACCGGGAGATCATCATCCTGGCAGCCCGTTACCACTACTGATCGTCAGCAGCCGGTTCACGTCACCGTGCTGGTTCTGTGCTGACTTCGTTCGTCGGCAGGGGCGTTCTCGCAGGTTGCAGTGGTGTGATGGCAATTCCGCTTCAACGTCTGACCGCCGCCCGGTGCGGTGGACCGCCCGGTTCCGTGTTCGCACGGGGCCGGGCGGTTCGGCGTTCGTGGGGGGAGTTCAGCGGATGGTGACGGTCACCGTGCCGTCGGGCTCGGTGGTGACGGTGACGGCTTCGAGGGTGTCGGCGTGGGCGTCGGGGCGGTGGGCGGCGGCGCGGGGGCCGATGCCGACGACGCGCAGGCCGGCCGCGCGGGCGGCGGCGATGCCGGCCCCCGAGTCCTCGAAGGCGAGGCAGTCGGCCGGGGGGAAGCCGAGTGCGGCGGCGCCCTTGAGGAAGCCCTCCGGGTCGGGCTTGCTCGCGCCGACCGACTCGGCGGTCACCAGGACGCCCGGCATCGGCAGTCCGGCGGCGGCCATCCGGACCCGGGCGAGCGGCTCGTCGGCGGAGGTCACCAGGGCGTGCGGGAGGCCGGCCAGCGCGGTGAGGAAGGCGGGCGCGCCGGGGACGGGGACGACGCCGTCGGTGTCGGCGCGCTCGGCGGCGAGCATCCGCCGGTTGTCGGCGAGGTTCTCCTCGGCCGGGCGGCCGGGCAGCAGCTCGGCCATCGTCGCGTGGCCCTGGCGGCCGTGCGCGACGGCGAGGACGGCGGCCGGGTCGAGGCCGTGCACGGCCGCCCAGCGCCGCCAGCAGCGCTCGACAACGGCGTCGGAGTCGACGAGGGTGCCGTCCATGTCGAGCAGGAGGGCGCGGGCGGTCAGCCGGACGGGGGCGGCGGGCATGGGTCGGGCTCCTCGCGGTGCGGGCCGGTGGGTGCCGGCGGGCGGCGGTGGACCCGGCGAAGACGAGCCATTTGTTCAATGATGATACAAAAGATCATCCGAGCAGGTGGGCGTTGACCGCCCGGGCCTCCGCCGCCAGCTCCGCCAGCTCGACCACCTCGACCCCGGCCGCCTCCAGCAGCGCCGTGCCCTGGCAGTCGGTCACGAACAGGTCCGGCTCGCGCCAGGCCACCACCACCCGCGGCACGCCCGCCGCGATGATCAGCCGGGCGCACGGCACCGGGCGCGAGGCCCGCTGCCCGCACGGCTCCAGCGAGCTGTAGACCGTCGCGCCGCGCAGCCGCGGGTCACCGGCCGGGAGCTTGCCGAGCGCGGCCTCCTCGGCGTGGTCGTGCGCGTCCGTCTCGCGGCTGTACCCCTCGGCGAGCACCTCGCCGTCGGCGCCGACGACCACCGCGCCGACCGAGAAGGCGGTCCCGGACGGCGGGCAGAGGCGGGAGAGTTCGACGGCCCGGCGCAGGTGGTCGAGGTCGGTGGTCACGGGGCGGGCTCCTTCGGGGCGTACCTGAGCAGGACGACATCGCCCACCGTACGTGCCTCCAGCAGGCGCATCCGCCGCGCCGGTCCGCCCGGGAAGGCGGCCGGGTGGACGAACCGCGGCGCCTGCGCCTGGCCGACCAGCAGCGGGGCCACGGCCAGCTGGAGCTCGTCGGCCAGGCCCTGCGCGAGGAACTGGGTGTGCACGCTGCCGCCGCCCTCGACCATCAGGCGGCGCACGCCGCGGGCGCCCAGGTCGTCCAGCACCGCGCCGAGGTCCACCGCGCCGCCGAGCGCGACCACGTCGGCCAGCCCGTCCAGCGCCGGGCGCAGGGCCGCCGCGCCGGCGTCCGTCGTGTACGCGACCTTGCCGCCGCCGGTGTGCCAGAACCGCAGCGCCGGGTCGAGTGCGCCGCTCGCGCTGAGCGTCACCTTCAGCGGGTACGCCGGCCGGCCGGCCGCGACCCGGGCGGCCCTCCGGCCGGCGTCGTTGACCAGCAGGCGCGGGTTGTCGGCGCGCAGGGTGTTGCCGCCGACCAGGATCGCGTCGGCGGCGGCGCGCTCCTCGTCGACCCGGTCGAAGTCGGCGGCGTTGGAGAGCAGCAGGCGCTCGGGGGAGGCGTCGTCGAGGTGGCCGTCGAGCGACACGGCGGCGCTCAGCAGGACGAAGGGGCGCGGGCCGGGCATGGGGCGGGACCGTTCTGTCGGGGGGCCTCCACGGTACGGCGGGCGGTGGGGCGGGCGCCGTCGGGTGGCCATCATGTGAGACGAATCTTCTCGCGATGCGAGAACAGGAGTAGCGTCGGGGGAAGCCGAACACGATCGAGGGGGATCCGATGAGCGGAACGTCCACCGTTTACACGCACGGCCACCAGGAGGCCGTGCTGCGCTCGCACCGCTCGCGCGGCGCCGCCGACTCCGCCGCCTACCTGCTGCCCGAACTGCGCCCCGGGCAGGCCCTGTTGGACGTCGGTTGCGGGCCGGGCACGATCACCGCCGACCTGGCCGAGCTGGTCGGTCCGAGCGGGCGGGTGGTGGCCGTGGACACCTCCGCCGAGGTGCTGGAGCAGGCGGCCGAGTACGTCGCCGCGCGGGGGCTGTCGAACGTCGTCTTCGAGGTCGCCGACGTCCACCGACTGTCCTACCGTGACGGCGAGTTCGACGTGGTGCACGCCCACCAGGTGCTCCAGCACGTGGCCGACCCGGTGGGCGCGCTGCGCGAGATGCGCCGGGTGCTGGCGCCGGGCGGCGTGGTCGCGGCCCGGGACGTCGACTACGCCTCGATGACCTGGTACCCCGAGGCGCCCGCGCTGGACGACTGGCTGGCGCTCTACCGGCGGACCGCGCGCGCCAACGGCGGCGAGCCGGACGCCGGGCGGCGGCTGCTGTCCTGGGCCCGGGCGGCCGGCTTCGCCGAGGTCGCCGCCACCGCCACGACCTGGACGGGCGCGACGCCCGAGCGGTGCGCGTGGTGGGGCGGCATGTGGGCGGACCGGACGGTCGACTCGGCGTTCGCCCGCACGGCGGTGGCCGCGGGCTTCGCCGACCGGGCGGAGCTGGAGCGGATCGCGGCCGGCTGGCGGGAGTGGAGCGGCGCCGGGGACGCCTGGTTCTCGATGCTCCACGGCGAGGTCCTGGCGCGCGGCTGAGGGGCGGGAACAAAGGGCGGGCAGGCGTTCGAAAAGATCGGGTAAAGTCGCGCGACCGTTCGTTCTCGGGCCCGTTCGGGTCCGAGCCGTGTGCCGAAGGCCGCCGAGCGGCGCAGAACGCCGAGCTGACGCCCGCACCGCCGGGCCGGGGGAGTCCACGTGTCCAAGCCCGATCCCGACGCGCCCGTCCCCGGGCCGGAGAACCCCGCGCCCGCCGAGAACCCGGTGGCCCCGGCGGACCGGGTGGACCGGGTGGACCTCGGCAAGGAATCGGCCCCGCCCGCCGAGTCTCCGCAGCCCGCGGACATCCCGGCGGACCGGGTGGACCTCGGCAAGACCGACGTCCCGGCGGCTCCCGCCGACGCGGCCCCGCCTGCCGCCGCCCCGGCCCCCGCCGACCCGTGGGCCGCCCCCGCCGGGGCCCCGCCCCTGGCGCTGCCCCCGCCGCCGCCCGTCGGGGCAGCCGGGGCCACCGGGCCCGCCGGGGGCTGGGCGTCGGTGCCGCCCGCCGCGTACTCCGGCTTCCAGTCCGGTTACCCGTACGGCTACCCCCAGCCCCCCAAGCAGGTCAACGGGTTCGCCATCGGAGCCCTCGTGACCGGCCTCGTCTGCGCGTGGCCGGTCGCCCTCGTGCTGTCGATCGTCGCGATGGTCCAGATCAGGAAGCGCGCCGAGCGCGGCATGGGCATGGCCGTGACGGGCCTGGTGTTCGGCGTGTTCGGCGTCATGGTCACGGTGTTCGGCGTCCTCGGCGCCGTGCTGGGCCCGGTCGACCGTGCCGACTCCGGCGCGCCGCCCAAGGCCCCGGCCGGCTCGGTCCGCTGGTCCGCCCTCAAGTCCGGGGACTGCTACAGCTCCCCGGACGGGGGCAGCCGGGTCGACCCGGACGGCGGCGACGAGACGGTGTACTGGGTCCGCAAGGTGCCCTGCTCCGCCCCGCACCACGGCGAGGTGGCCGGCACCGCCAGGACCCCGGCCGGCGACAGCCGGACCTACCCGGGCGAGTCGGCGATCCGCGAGCGCGCCGCGGAGCTCTGCCGCCCCGTGCTCGACAACTACGCCCTCGACCAGTGGGCGATCCCGGACGGCATGGACGAGATCTACCTCTACCCGACCGCCGGCAACTGGAAGTACGGGGAGCGGTACATCACCTGCGCCTTCGAGGACCGCGACGCCGAGCACGTGGGCACCGTCCGCACCGACCGCGGCAGCCTGACCTCCGCCCAGCTCGCCTACCTGGAGGCCGTCCGCGGCTTCAACACGGCCTACGCGAACCAGCCCAAGGGCGAGGTCGCGACGGCCGGCTCCGAGTACGTGACCTGGGCCGGGCGGATGGCGGCCGCCTCCCGCGCCGAGGCCGAGCAGCTGTCCCGCACGACGACGTCCTGGCCGGACGCCGCGAAGCCGAAGGTCGCCGCGCTGGCCGCCGCCCAGCGGGACGCCGCCACCGCCTGGGAGTCCGCAGCGCGGACGACCGACCCGACCGCGCTGGAGGGCGAGATCCGGCGGGCGAAGCTGCTGACGGCCAAGACCACCCCGCTCAGCGTGGACGCCCGCCGCGAGCTGGGCCTGTCCACCGGTGAGCAGGTGCCCGACCTCCGGGTCTGACGCGCCGTCTTACCCGGAGTTAACCCGGCCCGTACCTGCCGGTAGCGAGCCGCCCGTACGGTTCGGGACAGGTATCCCCGGCCCGACCCCCACGCAGGCCGGGGATACGCTCCCGCCATGAGCACCTTTCGGGTGATGCGGCAGGACGACAACGGCAACCGCTTCGTCGTCGCGCGGGGACTGGCGAAGGACGAGGCCGAGCGCCTCGCGGCGGAGTTCGAGGCCCGCGGCCACAAGCAGCTCTACTGGACCGAGGCCGAGCGCGCGGCCGGGGACGCCTAGGCTCGTGCCATGAATCCCGCAACCGTGAACATCGAGGAGCAGGCCGCCGTCCGGATCGTGATCGGCGGCGTGATCGTCCGGGCGGGGCGGGTGCTGGCCGCGCGCCGCAACACCCCCGCGGAGGTGGCCGGGCGCTGGGAGTTCCCGGGCGGCAAGGCCGAGCCCGGCGAGACGGAGTCCGAGGCGCTGGAGCGCGAGCTGCTGGAGGAGCTCGGCGTGCACGCCCGGGCGCTGGAGCGGCTGCCCGGCGCGTGGGCCGTCCGGCCGGGCCTGGAGCTGCACTTCTGGGCCGCCGAGCTGCTCGACGGCGACCCCCGTCCGCTCCTGGAGCACGACGAGCTGCGCTGGCTCGGCCCGGACGAGCTGGACTCGGTCGACTGGCTCGACCACGACCGGGACGTCCTCCCGCACGTCGCCGGCCTCCTGGGCACCTGAGCCCCCACCTGTCGGCGCGAGCCCGGCGCCGCGCCAGGTAGGTCAATCGGACAAGACGACCCGGCAGCCGGGATAGCCTGGGTTCTGCTGGGTATGTCACTTTTCGGCACGTTTCGTCACCATCGGTGAGCCGCCCCAGCCGGCGCCGCCGATCCCGACCAGAGCCGGAGGCCCCGTCGGTGTCGAATACCGGTAACGGCGGCGGGGGAGCACGGCGGACAGGCACCGCGGGGAGCGCCGCCGCCCGCGCCCGGCTGCGC
>NZ_JBHWGV010000039.1:0-20385 GCF_042732955.1 Kitasatospora sp. NPDC059747
CCCCGCCGGGGGGGGGGGTGTTGGCCTCGCGTGCGGGCCCCCCCCCCCCCCGGTCACCCGCAGGCCCCCCCCCCCCCCCCGCCCCCCCCGCCCCCCGGGGCGCCGCCCCCCCCCCCCTTCCGTGGTCCTACCGGCCGGTCAGCCCCAGGTGATCAGGCGCTTCGGCTGCTCCAGGAGGGCGGCCACGTCGGCCAGCACCCTGGAGCCCAGTTCCCCGTCCACCAGGCGGTGGTCGAAGGAGAGGGCCAGCGTGGTCACCTGACGCGGGACCACCTTGCCCTTGTGCACCCACGGCAGCTCCCGGACCGCGCCGAAGGCGAGGATCGCGGCCTCGCCCGGGTTGAGGATCGGGGTGCCGGTGTCGACGCCGAAGACGCCGACGTTGGTGATGGTGACCGTGCCGCCCTGCATGTCGGCCGGCGAGGTCTTGCCCTGGCGGGCGGTCTCGACCAGTTCGCCGAGCGACGTGGCCAGCCCAGTCAGGGTCTTGGCGCCGGCGTCCTTGATGTTGGGCACGATCAGGCCGCGCGGGGTGGCCGCGGCGATGCCGAGGTTCACCTGGCCCTTGATGACGATCTCCTGGGCCGCCTCGTCCCACTGCGCGTTGATCTCGGGGTGCCGCTTGATCGCGGTGAGCAGCGCCTTGGCGACGATCAGCAGCGGGCTGACCCGGACGTCCCGGCCCAGCTCGCCGCTCTCCTTGAGCCGGCGGACGAACTTCATCGTGCGGGTCACGTCGACCTGGACGAACTCGGTGACGTGCGGCGCGGTGAACGCCGAGGCCACCATGGCCTGCGCGGTGGCCTTGCGGACGCCCTTGATCGGCACCCGGACGTCGCCCGCGGCGGCCCCGGACACGACGACCGGAGCCTCGGCCGGCTCGGCCGCGACGGGCTCGGCGGCAACGACGGCGGCAGCGACCGCAGCCGGAGCCGAGGCCGCGGCGGCCAGGGCCGACGCGTGCGCGTGCACGTCCTCGCGGGTGACGACGCCGTCCCGGCCGGTCGGGGTGACCGCGCGCAGGTCGATGCCGAGGTCCTTGGCCAGCTTGCGCACCGGCGGCTTGGCCAACGGCCGCTCGCCGACGGGCTGTTCGGCCACGACAGGAGCCACGACAGGAGCCGCGACGGGAGCCACGGCCGGGGCCGGAGCCGCGGGGGCGGCCGGCGCGGCCACGACCGTGGTCGTGGTGGTCCGACGGGCCCGGCGCTGGGCGGTGCCGGTCCGCGGACCGTAGCCGACCAGCACCTCGCGCCGCTCGGGCTCGGCCGGCGCGGCCGGCGCCTCGGCCGCCGGAGCGGCGGGGGCGGCCTGCACGGCGGGGGCGGCCGGAGCCGGGGCCCCGCCCTCCCCGGCGACCGCGACCGAGATGATCACGGTGCCGACGTCGACCGTCGCGCCCTCGGGGAAGAAGAGCTGCTCGACGACCCCGTTGAACGGGATCGGCAGCTCCACCGCGGCCTTGGCGGTCTCCACCTCGCAGACGACCTGGCCGTCCGTCACCGTGTCACCCGGCTTGACGTACCAGCTGAGGATCTCGGCCTCGGTGAGGCCCTCGCCCACATCGGGCATCTTGAACTCGCGGAGCGAGCGAACTTCGGTGGTCATCTTCGCTCCCCGGTATCAGAACGCGAGCGCGCGGTCGACGGCGTCGAGCACGCGGTCCAGGTCGGGCAGGAATGCCTCCTCGACCCGGGACGGCGGGTACGGCGCGTAGTAGCCGCCGACCCGCAGGACCGGCGCCTCCAGGTGGTAGAAGCACCGCTCGGTGAGGCGGGCGGCCAGCTCGGCGCCCATGCCCAGGAACACCGGCGCCTCGTGCACCACGACGGCCCGGCCGGTGCGCTTGACCGACTCCTCCAGGGTGGCGAAGTCCACCGGGGAGAGCGAGCGCACGTCGACGACCTCCAGGCGGCGGCCGTCCTCCTCGGCGGCCGCGGCGGCCTCCAGGCAGACCTTGACCATCGGGCCGTACGCGATCAGCGTCGCGTCGGTGCCGGGCCGGACGATCCGGGCGTCGTACAGGCCCAGGTCGGCGGCGTCGCCGACCTCGCCCTTGTCCCAGTAGCGGCGCTTGGGCTCCAGGAAGATCACCGGGTCGTCGGAGGCGATGGCCTGCCGCAGCATCCAGTGCGCGTCGTGCGCGCTGGACGGGGTGACCACGCGCAGGCCGGCGGTGTGCGCGAAGTACGCCTCGTGCGACTCGCTGTGGTGCTCGACCGCGCCGATGCCGCCCGCGTAGGGGATCCGGATGGTGACCGGCATCTTGACGTGCCCGAGCGCGCGGGCGTGCATCTTGGCCAGCTGGGAGACGATCTGGTCGAAGGCCGGGTAGACGAAGCCGTCGAACTGGATCTCCACGACCGGGCGGTAGCCGCGCAGCGCGAGGCCGATCGCGGTGCCGACGATGCCCGACTCGGCGAGCGGGCTGTCGATGACCCGGCCCTCGCCGAAGTCCTTCTGCAGGCCGTCGGTGATCCGGAAGACGCCGCCGAGCTTGCCGATGTCCTCGCCCATCAGGAGGGTCTTCGGGTCGTCCTCCAGCGACTTGCGCAGGGCGCTGTTGAGCGCCTTCGCGATGCTGAGCTGACCGGCCATCAGAGGTTCTCCCCCGCCTCGAAGGAGGCCGCGTACTGGACGTACTCGGCCCGTTCCTCATCGACCAGCCCGTGCGGCTCGCTGTACACGTGGTCGAAGATCAGCGTCGGGTCCGGGTCCGGCATGCTGCGCACGCCCTCGCGCACCCGCAGCCCCAGCTGCTCGCTCTCGGCGTCGATCGCGGCGAAGAACTCCTCGTCCGCGAGGCCCTCCTTCTCCAGGAGGGTGCGCAGCCGCAGGATCGGGTCCTTGGCCTTCCAGGCCTCGGTCTCCTCGGTGAGCCGGTAGCGGGTCGGGTCGTCGGAGGTGGTGTGGGCGCCCATCCGGTAGGTGAACGCCTCGATCAGCACCGGGCCGTTGCCGTTGCGGGCGTGGTCGAGCGCCCAGCGGGTCACGGCCAGGCAGGCCAGCACGTCGTTGCCGTCGACCCGGACGCCCGGGAAGCCGAAGCCGGAGGCGCGGCGGTACAGCGGGATCTTGGTCTGCGTGGTGGTGGGCTCGGAGATCGCCCACTGGTTGTTCTGGCAGAAGAACACCACGGGGGCGTTGTAGACCGAGGCGAAGGTGAAGGCCTCGTTGACGTCGCCCTGGCTGGAGGCGCCGTCGCCGAAGTACGCGATGACCGCGTCGTCCGCGCCGTCCTTGGTGATGCCCATCGCGTAGCCGGTCGCGTGCAGGGCCTGCGCGCCGATCACGATGGTGTACAGGTGGAAGTTCTTCTCGTTCGGGTCCCAGCCGCCGTGGTTCACGCCGCGGAACATGCCGAGCAGGTTCAGCGGGTCGACGTCGCGGCACCAGGCCACGCCGTGCTCGCGGTAGGTGGGGAAGGCGTAGTCGCCGGTGCGCATGGCACGACCGGAGCCGACCTGGGCGGCCTCCTGGCCGAGCAGCGAGGCCCACAGGCCCAGCTCGCCCTGGCGCTGGAGCGCGGTGGCCTCGCCGTCGAACCGGCGCACCAGCACCAGGTCGCGGTAGAGGGCGCGCAGCTCCTCCGGAGTGGTTGTGAGCGGGTAATCCGGGTGCTCGACCCGCTCGCCTTCCGGCGTGAGCAGTTGGACGAGCTCCGGCTGGGCGTCCGTACCCGTGGCGCGCAGGGTGTCAGGGACGGAGGGGGCCGCCTTCTTGCGGGCCCTCGCCGTGCTTTTGACGGTCACGTTCACTCCTCGGTCTGTCCGGCCGCCCGGGGTCGCCGGTGACCGGTCCGGTCACCGCCTCGCGGGGCGCGTGGGTATGCGCACCTGTTGCGGGGCAGGTGGTGATCCTGTTCCGACGGCGTCCCTCACGAGAACGTTACCCAGCGTCCGCCCTTGGCGCGCCTGCGCTAGGACGTCCTACTTGTTCAGGGCCTACAACCCCGTGGGTGCCGCGCTCGGCTCGCCGTCGGTTGGGTGGGGGTGACGGACCGCGTGACGCAGCTCTCAATTCGGGCGCCTTCAGGACACCAGCGCACGTTATCCGGGCGACGGCCCGTACGTAAGGGGGTTCTCGGTATCGGTTTCGGACCGGTCTGGCCGGAACACGCCCCTGGGGCAGTACGTACGAGAGGCCACTTGTAGGGTCATATGGGAGGTTTTGGGTGTGAGTGATAACGGACAAATCAGAGTTTTCCTGCTCGACGACCACGAGGTGGTCCGACGGGGCGTGCACGACCTGCTCTCGGTCGAGGACGACATCGAGGTGGTCGGGGAGGCCGGCACCGCCGCCGAGGCGATCACCCGGATCCCCGCCGTCCACCCGGACGTGGCGGTGCTCGACGTGCGTCTGCCGGACGGCAACGGGGTCGAGGTCTGCCGGGAGGTCCGCTCGCGGCTGCCCGAGCTGAAGTGCCTGATGCTGACCTCCTTCTCGGACGACGAGGCGCTGTTCGACTCGATCATGGCCGGGGCCTCCGGCTACGTCCTGAAGGCCATCCGCGGCACCGACCTGATCACCGCGGTGCGGGACGTCGCGGCCGGCAAGTCGCTGCTCGACCCGGTCGCCACCAGCCGGGTGCTCGCCCGGCTGCGCGACGGCGGCGAGAAGGAGGACGAACGGCTCGCCCAGCTCACCAAGCAGGAGCGCCGGATCCTCGATCTGATCGGCGAGGGGATGACGAATCGTCAGATCGGCAACGAGTTGCACCTGGCCGAGAAGACGGTGAAGAACTACGTCTCCAGTCTGCTCGCCAAGATGGGCATGGAGCGGCGCACCCAGGCGGCGGCCTTCGTGGCCCGGCACCAGGCCGACCAGCAGCACTGAGCCCGGGCAGCATCACAGTTTTGACGACTTGTCAAGGGCCCCCGCCAGGGGGCCATAACCTCTGGCTGTGACTTTCAGCCAGACCCTCGCCTGCGCCCCGGCCCGCCCCGACCTCGCCGCCCCGCCGATAGGGACCCTCAGCCCGCCCGTCCCGCGCGCCGCCCTGGCCGAGGTGCTGTGCCGCTACCCGATCGGACGGATACTGACCGCCGAACCGGTCGCCGAGGGCCTGCTCAACCGCGGCTACCGGGTCGTGACCGAGGCCGGTCCCCATTTCTTGAAGTGCTACGTCGACGCCGCCACCGCCAACCGTCCGAAGATCGTCGCCCACCACCGCGCCATGGCCGCGCTGCACGCCCTCGGCCTGCCCGTCGCACCCCCGCTGACCCGCACCGACGGCGCCGGGACGGTGGCCTCCTCCGGCGGCCGGCTGTTCGCCGTGTTCCCGTGGGTGGATGGCCGACACCGGCACGGTACGGAGCTCCCCCTGCCGCAGTGCGACGCTCTCGGCGCGCTGCTCGGCCACCTGCACGGCGCGCTCGACGACGTCTGCGCCCCGCTCGACCAGCCCGACGGCTACCGCAGCGCCGACCCGCTCGACAGCGCCGACCTCGCCCGCGACCTGCTCGGACACGCCCGCGCCCACCGCCCCCACGGCGACCTCGACGCCCTGGTCGAACGCCGGCTCGCCGAACGGCTGGAACTGCTCGCCGACCACGCCCACCGCCGCCCCGCCCCGCAGGCCGCCCCGCCCACCGGCTGGACCCACGGCGACTTCCACGGCCTCAACCTGCTCCACCCGGCGGCGCTCGACGCCCCCGGCGCGCCCGGGGCGGACGGCGTCGTGGCCGTCCTGGACTGGGACAAGCTCGGCCCGCAGCCGCGCGCCGAGGAGGCCGTCCGCGCCGCCACCCTGCTCTTCAACGACCGGACGACGGGCACGCTCGACCTCGTCCGGGTCCGGCACTACTCGCAGGCCTACCGGGCCACCGGCGCCGCCACCCCCGAACACCTCGCCGCCGCCGCCCACCGGGTCTGGTGGGAGCGGCTGAACGACTTCTGGATGCTGCAGTGGCGCTACCAGCGGGGCGACCACCGGGCCGACCCGCTGTACCCCGCCTCCGCGGGCCAGTTGGCGTGGTGGTGCCAGGAGTACGAACAGGTCCTGGACGCCTTCGCCAACTGACCCCGGCCGGAAGCCGGTTCAGCCCCCGATCAGCCGAGCGTCGGCGGCGGCGTGATCGGGGGCTTGCCCGTCGGCGGCGCCGGCTGGCTGGTCCCCGGGTTCGCGCCGGTCGGCGTGCTGCCGCCGCCGCTCGGCGTCGACGGCGCCGTCGTCGGGGTGCTGGACGCCGACGAGGAGGCGGTCGGGGAGTGCGTCCCGGTCGGCGTCGGCGTCTGGCTCTGCGTGTGCTTGTTCGTCGGCTGCGGCGACATGTTGGTGCCGCCGTTGCCGCCGCCGTAGTTGCCGTTGTCGGTCGGCTGCGAGGGCTTCCGGCTGTTCGTGTTGGAGGCCGGCGGACTCTGGCTGCCGCTCGCGGGCGGCGTGGTGGCGTCGGTGCTGCTCACCGCCGGGGCGGGCGTGCTGGGACCGAGGTTGGTGCCGCCGCCACCGCCGCCACCGCCCCCGCCGCTGAGCGCGAGCGCGATGCCGACGCCGGCCGCGACCAGGACGGCCGCGATGCCGGCCACCCAGCCCCACGGCCCGCGCCGCCGCCCGTACCCGTCGTCGTCCCCGCCGTCGTGGCCGTCGTCGTAGGGGCCGCCGGGGCCCTGGTAGGGCGAGGACGGGGTGTGCGGGCCCGCGGGCGGCCGGCCGCCGTGGTACGGCAGCACCGAGGTCGCGTCGCCCGCGCCGATCGCGCCGAAGGCCGCGGTGGCCGCCGTCTGGTCCGGCCGGATCACCTGCGTGGCGCCGGTGTCGCCGGGCGCCGCGGGCAGCCCGGCCGTGGCGCCGGCCCAGCCGGCCCCGGCCGCGCCGTGCATCTCGCGCAGCGCGTGCTGGACGTGCGCGCGGAACTCGTCGGCGTCCTGGAAGCGGTCGTCCGGGTTCTTCGCGAGCGAGCGCAGCACGATCCCGTCGAGGCCGACCGGCACCCGGCTGTTGGCCTGCGAGGGCGGCACCGGCGGGTCCTGGACGTGCTGGTAGACCACCGAGAGCGGGGTGTCGCCGGTGAACGGCGGGCGCAGCGTCAGCAGCTCGTAGAGCATGCAGCCGGCCGCGTAGAGGTCGGAGCGGTGGTCGACCGGCTTGCCGAGGGCCTGCTCGGGCGACAGGTACTGCGGGGTGCCCATCACCATGCCGGTCTGGGTCATGGTGGTGGCCCCGCCGGTCAGCGCGCGGGCGATGCCGAAGTCCATCACCTTGACCGCGCCGGTGGTCGTGATGATCACGTTGGCGGGCTTGATGTCGCGGTGCACGATGCCGTGCCGGTGGCTGTAGGCGAGCGCCTCCAGCACCCCGGCGATGATGATCAGCGCCTGGTCGACCGGCGGCGCGGCCTCGTCCACCAGCAGTTCGCGGACGGTCCGGCCCTCGACCAGCTCCATCACGATGTACGGGGTGGACTCGTCGCCGAAGTACTCCTCGCCCGTGTCGTAGACCGAGACGATCGAGTGGTGGTTGAGGGCCGCGACGGCGTGCGCCTCGCGGGTGAACCGCGCCCGCGCGATGTCGTCCTGGGCGAGCTCGCCGCGCAGCAGCTTGACCGCGACGGTCCGGCCGAGCCGGATGTCCTCGGCGGCGAAGACCTCGGCCATGCCGCCGCGGCCGAGCCGGTGGGTCATCCGGTAGCGGCCGTCACCGACCGTCCCCAGGGGGGCGGCGGTGCCGCGCCCGGGGGTCTGCGGGCCGCCGGGCGGCACCGGCGGGAACGCGCTGGTCGCGGCGTCGCTCCCGGGCACGCTCGGCTGCGGGGCCCCGCCGGTCCGGCCGGCCGCCCGGGCGCCCTCGTCGTCGTCCGGATGCTGCGTCTGTGCCATCGCTCCTCGCCCCGGGCGTTCGCTCGGATCGCGGTGCCCTGTCGCTTTCGTATCCCCGAACGCTACCGCCTCCGGCGCGCGCCGTGACACGCCCGATCCGGCCGCGACCGGTCAGAGCAGGCCGGAGCGCTCCGGGGCGTCCAGCACCAGCACCACGGCGGACGGCGCGGCACTGCCGTACGTGGTGCTGTGGGTGTTGTTCTTCGCCTTGTTGATCACGATCGCGATGATGATGCCCGCCAGGACGAGCACGCCGATGATGATCATGATGACCACGGCCGCCGTCGAGCAGCCGCCCCCGCCGGCCGCCGGGGCCGGGTTCGGCCGGTACGGCGGCACGGGCTGCGGCGGCGGGGTGTGCGCGGGCCGCTGGAACGGCTGCGGCGTCTGGTACGCCGGCGGCGGGGTCTGGTACTGCGGCTGCTGCTGCGGGAAGGGGTGCGGAGTCTGCGGCGCCTGCGGACGCGGGGTCTGGTAGGCCGGCGGCGGGGTCTGGTACTGCGGCTGCTGCGGCGCACCGCCCTGCTGGAGGTACTGCGGGTGCGGCGTGGCCGGGTTCTGCGGCGCGGCGTGCACCGAGCGCGGGCCCTCGTTGATCACCAGCGGCGTGCTCGCCTGCAGCGAGTGCCCGCCGCCGCCCTTGAGCTCGGCGATCAGCCGCTCCGCCTCGTCCCGCATGGCCTCGGCGCTCGCGAAGCGGTGCGCCGGGTCCTTGCGCAGCGCCTGGGCCACGAACGCGTCCACCGCCGGCGGGAGCGACGGGTTCATCGTGGACGGCGCCGGCGGCTCCTCCTGCACGTGCTTGTAGGCGATCGAGAACGCCGAGTCGCCGTCGAAGACCAGCTGGCCGGTGAGCATCTCGAAGAGCATCACGCCGACCGAGTACAGGTCGGAGCGGGCGTCGACCGGCTTGCCGAGGGCCTGCTCGGGCGACAGGTACTGCGGGGTGCCGACCACCATGCCGGTCTGGGTCATCGACGTGACGCCGGATTCCAGCGCCCGGGCGATGCCGAAGTCCATGACCTTGACGTTGCCCTTGCGGTCGAACATGACGTTGCCGGGCTTGATGTCGCGGTGCACGAGACCCATGTCGTGCGAGGCCTCCAGCGCGTTCAGCACGCCGATGGTGACCCGCAGGGCCTCCTCGGTCGGCATCGCGCCGTACTGCGCGACGGCCTCGTTGATCGTCTCGCGCAGGCCCTTGCCGTCGATCAGCTGCATGACGATGTACGGCGTGCTGGAGCCGTCGGGGGCGACGTCCTCGCCGCTGTCGTACACCGTGACGATGTTCGGGTGCTCCAGGCGGGCCACCGCCTGCGCCTCGCGGCGGAACCGCTCCTTGAACGAGTCGTCCCGGCCCAGCTCGCTGTGCATGCTCTTCAGCGCGACCTGGCGGCCCAGCACGCTGTCGAACGCGAGGTGCACGGATGCCATGCCGCCCTCGCCCAGCAGCCGCTGCAACACGTAGCGGCCGTTGCCCAGGGAGTAGCCCTCGACCGCCGCGTTGCCGTGCTCGCTCATCTGCTGCTCCCCCTCGGCGCGGGCGTCACCGCCGCGACCGTGACGTTCGGTCTCGTCCATACGTGCTGCGGTCCGGGCCCGTCGGCCGGCCCGGCCCCCTGCCGCGGCGGCTGCACCGGCCTGCGACAGGGGGCCAGGGTATCGGCTCCCGCCGACGGTGATCGGTCCAGGGCCGCTCCGCGGGGATCGACCCGGTGGCTACCCGCCGGTAGCCCGCCCGGCGGCGGGCCGTCCCGGTACGACCGGCGGGTGCGCCGTGCGGGCGCGGCCCGCGGGTGTCGCCGCGGGCCGCGGGTGGGCCTACAGGTACGGGCCGGAGCGGATCCCGCGGCCCTGGCCGGGCTCGTCCTCGTCCGGCTCGCCGCCGTGCAGACCGGGCGGCAGCGCCCGGCGCATCTGCTCCAGCTGCGCCCGCGCGGCCATCTGCTGCGCGAACAGCGCGGTCTGGATCCCGTGGAACAGCCCCTCCAGCCAGCCGACCAGCTGGGCCTGCGCGATCCGCAGCTCCGCCTCGGTCGGGATGGAGTCCTCGGTGAACGGCAGCGACAGCCGCTCCAGCTCGGCGACCAGCTCGGGAGCCAGGCCCAGTTCCAGCTCCTTGATGGAGCTCGCGTGGATGTCCTTCAGCCGCGCCCGGCTGGCCTCGTCGAGGGGCGCCGCCCGGACCTCCTCCAGCAGCTGCTTGATCATGCTGCCGATCCGCATGACCTTGGCGGGCTGCTCGACCATCTCGGTCACCGGGAGCTCGCGCGGCCCCTCGCCCTCGTCGTCCCCCGCCGGGCCCGCGAACCCCTGGCCCACCGGCATCCCGTCCGGTCCGAGGATCAGCACCTTCTGGCCGTCCTGCGACGAGCTCTCGTTCATCGGATTCGTCATGAACAACATTCTCTCTCACTGGGGTTGGTCGGGCGGAAGCCCCCGGCCCGCACGGCCGGTCCCGACGGTACGCCCCGGCCGGCCCCTCGGGAATCCGTACGGATACTCAGTTCTCGCGCGCCGCACCGCCGCACCACCCCCCGATCCACCGCAACCCCGCACACAACCTCCCCCACACCCACCCGCGCCGCACCGACCCTCCTCCGCCGGATCCGAACCCGCGCGCACGGCCGCCCCGCCCCGCCGCCCGTCTCCCGTCGGGCGGTTACCAGCCCCTGCGCAGACGCAGGCCGACCAGGCCGAGGCCGCAGCCGATGAGGCCCAGGCCGGCGCCGAGGGGGAGCTGCAGGGTGGAGGCGTCGCCCCAGCGGGCCGGGATCACGGTGGGGGCGGCGATGGCCTGCGTGGCGGCCGTCGCGGCGGTGTCCGGGGCCGCGTCGTCGGCCGGGGTGTCCGGGGCGTCGGCGTCGGCGGTCCCGGGAGCCTGTTCGGCGGACTGGTCCGGGGCCTGCTCGACGGCCCCGTCGGACGCCTGGTCGGGCGCCTGGTCCGGCGGCTGCTGCGGCGATGTGTCCGGCGCCTGCTCCGGCGCGGCGGGCCGGTGGCGGTGGGCGCGCGGGTCCCAGTCGTCCGGGCGGGAGTGGGTGGCCGCACGCTCCGGCGGCGCGGCGGACGGGACGGCGCCCCCGGACCAGCCGGACCCGTCCGGCCCGTCCGACCGGTCCGCGCCGTCGGCCCGGTCCGCGGCCTCCGCCGAGCTCGCCGCCCCCGGTCCGGGGGCGGCGACGGCCACCGTCGCGGCGGCCAGCGGCAGGACCAGCCCGAGCACGGCCGCCGCGGCCAGCCGGCGGGCCCGGGCGGGGCGGCGGGAGGGAGCGGCGGGCAGCGGCCCGAGGTGCGCGTGCGTTGGTGCGGCCACGGTCGGAGGTCCTTCCGACGGCCGACCGCGCGGGGCGGGGTCGGCGGCGGGACAGCTCCGGACCAGCCTCACACACTCCGGCAATCAGGGCATTTCGGACGTCACACGGGCGCCGGTGCCGCCGCACCCGCAAGGCCTCAGGCCCGCAGCACGACCTTGCCCACCTGCTCCCCCCGCTCCAGCACCCCGTGCGCCGCCCCCGCCTCCGTCAGCGGCAGCACCCGGTCGACCACCGGCTTGACCACGCCCGACTCGACCAGCGGCCACACGTGCTCCCGCACCGCCGCCACGATCGCCGCCTTCTCGGCCAGCGGCCGCCCGCGCAGGTTGGTGGCGACGACCGCGCCGCGCTTGCGCAGCAGCGTGTTGAGGTCCAGCTCGCCCTTCACCCCGCCCTGCAGCCCGATGATCACCAGCCGTCCGTTGACGGCGAGCGCGTCGACGTTCCGCTGCAGGTACTTGGCGCCCATGATGTCGAGGATCACGTCCGCCCCGGCCCCGTCGGTGGCCTCCCGGAGCGCCTCGACGAAGTCCTGCTCCCGGTAGTCGATCACGATGTCCGCCCCGAGCTCGGCGCACCGCGCGAGCTTCCCGGCGCTGCCCGCCGTGACCGCCACCCGGGCGCCGACGGCCTTGGCCAGCTGGATCGCCATCGTCCCGATGCCGCTGGCGCCGCCGTGCACCAGCACGGTCTCGCCGGGCCGCAGGTGCGCGGTGAGGAAGACGTTGGACCACACCGTGCAGGCCACCTCGGGCAGCGCCGCGGCCTCCTCGAAGCCGAGCCCCTTCGGCAGCGGCAGCAGCTGCCCGGTCGGCACCGCGACGCGCTGCGCGTAGCCGCCGCCGGCCAGCAGCGCGCACACCTCGTCGCCGACGGCCCAGCCGGACACGCCCGGCCCGAGGGCGGCGATCCGCCCGGCGCATTCGAGCCCCGGGTACACCGGGGAGCCGGGCGGCGGGTTGTAGAAGCCCTGCCGCTGGAGCAGGTCGGCCCGGTTGACGGCGGTGGCCACCACGTCGACCAGCACCTCGCCCTCACCGGGCACCGGGTCCGGCACCTCCGCCCAGACGAGCGCCTCGGGACCACCGGGTACGGGAATCGTCATCGCATGCATGCCCCGAACCTACTGCGCGCCGCCCCCGGCCCGGGGCAACGGCTTGGGGCCTGTCTTCGAACTCCCGCCTGCCGTGCGGGCGGACGACGGGAGTTCGAAGACGGGCCCCGACTCACCCCGCCGACTTGATGACGATCACCCGGTCGGTGAGCTGGAGCACGGCGGCCTCCGGCTCGGTGTAGTTGATCACCCGCCGGCCGCGGACCACCGCCACCACGAGGTCCTCGCACGCGCGCGGGCTGTGCCCGGCCTCGGCCCGGGTGACCGGCCGCTCGACGACGTCCAGGCCGTTGCCGTAGGTGAGCAGGTCCTCCATGACCGCCCCGGCGTGCGGGCTGAGCATGGACAGCCCGAGCAGCCGGCCGGCCGAACTGGAGCTGGTGACGACGACGTCCGCGCCGCTCTGGCGCAGCAGCGGCGCGTTCTCGTCCTCGCGGACGGCCGCGACCACGGTGGCGGCCTTGTTGAGCTGGCGCGCCGTCAGCGTGACCAGGACGGCGGTGTCGTCCCGCTCGGGCGCGACGACGACCCGGGCGGCCGTCGGCAGCGCCGCGCGCAACAGGGTGTCGGTGCGGGTGGCGTCGCCGACGACGCCGACGAGCCCGTGCTGGGAGGCGTGTTCGATCACCTTGCGCTGCGGGTCGACGACGACGATCTCGTCCTTCTTGACGCCCTGCCCGAGCAGCGTGTCGACGGCGCTGCGGCCCTTCGTGCCGTACCCGATCACGACGGTGTGCTCGCGCACGGTGGACCTCCAGCGGTTCAACCGCCACTGCTGGCGGGTGCGTTCGGTGAGCACCTCTAGCGTGGTGCCGACCAGGATGATCAGGAACAGCACGCGCAGCGGGGTGATCACCAGGATGTTGGTGAGCCGGGCGCCCGAGCTGTACGGCGTGATGTCGCCGTAGCCGGTGGTGGAGAGCGTCACGGTCGCGTAGTACGCGGAGTCGAGGAAGTCGAGCCCGCCGCCGGCGTTGTCGTTGTAGCCGTCCCGGTCGAGGTAGACGATCACGGTGGTGGCGACCAGGACGGCGAGCGCGAGCAGCAGCCGCGAGCCGACCTGCCGGACGGCGGGCGCGCTGCGCCGGGCGGGCAGCACGATCCCGGCGTCCGCCCACGGTTCGGTGCCCGGCGCGGGCCCGCGCAGGAGCTTGCTCATGCGCGCCCCTCCTCGGTTCGCCCGCTCACGGAGCCTCCAGCAGCTCGACAAGGTCGCCGACCCGCGCACCGCCCGGCGGGACGACGGCGAGCGCCTCGGCCCGGGCCAGGCCGCGCAGCATGGCGGGCCCGTCGAAGGCGAGCGGGACGACGCCGTCGGCGGTGCGCCGGACGGGCAGCAGCCGGGTGTCCGTCGGGTGCCCGGCCAGCGGGACGGCGGCGGGCGCGGGGGCCGGGCCGCCGGCGGGCCGGCCGCTGCGGGCGTGCAGCAGCGGCAGCGCGAGCGTGACGGTGCCGGCGACGGCGGCCAGCGGGTTGCCCGGCAGGCCCACCAGGTGGCGACCGCCGGGGAGTTCGCCCGGGAGCCCGCCCGGTGGCAGTTCGGCGAGCAGCATCGGGTGGCCGGGGCGGACGGCGACGCCGTCGACCAGCAGCCGGGCGCCGACCTCGTCGAGTGCGCGGTGCAGGAAGTCGACCGGGCCGGCCGCGGTGCCGCCGGTGGTGACGACGACGTCGGCGGTGGAGTGCCGGAGCGCGTCCCGCAGCAGACCGAAGTCGTCCCGGACGGAGCGGACTTCGGCCACCTCGGCACCGCACGCCCGCAGCCACGGCGCCAGCATCGGTCCGAGCGCGTCCCGGACGAGACCGGGCCCCGGCACCCCGGACGCGACCAACTCGTCACCGAGGACGAGGAGTTCGACGACCGGGCGGCGGCGGACCGGGAGCCGGTCGTGGCCGCAGGCGGCGGCGAGGCCGAGCACCGCCGCGTCGACGGGGGTGCCGCCGGGCAGCAACGCCTCGCCCCGGCGGCACTCCTGGCCGCGCGGACGGACGTCCTGGCCGGTGGTCGTCGGCCGGGGACCGCAGTCCCGCAGCAGCGCGCCGTCCGTCGAGCCGTGCTCGCGGCGCAGCACGGCGGTGGCACCGGGCGGCAGTTGGGCACCGGTGGCGATCTCGACGGCGGTGCCGTCGGCCAGCGGCGCGAGGGCGGCCCGCCCGGCCAGCAGCCGCCCGGCGACCCGCCAGGGGCCGGGGCCGGCGACCGCCCAGCCGTCCATGGCGGAGGTGTCGAAGGGGGGCAGGTCGGTGAGGGCGGCCAGCGGCTCGGCGAGCGTGTGGCCGAGGGCGGCGGCGAGCGGCAGCACGACCGGCGGCAGCGGGCGCAGCCCGGCCCGGCGGGCGGTCTCGCGGGCCAGTGGCCAGGCCATGGTGCCGGGCCCGGCCGGGGGCGCGGTCACGGCGGTCTCCTCGACGGCCGTCACGGCCGGCCCGGCCTGTCCGGCGCGTCCGGCGCGTCCGGCGCGCTCCAGCGCTCGGCGAGCACGGCGGTGCGGCGGGCCGCCTCGGCGACGGCCTCGGGGCCGCCGCCCTGCTGGGCGGCCGCGTACCCGATCAGAAAGGCGGTCAGCGGTGCGGCCGGCCTGGCCACCCCGTGCGCGACCACCCGGGTGAGGTCCAACAGGCCACGGACATCGACGTCCAGGTCGATCCCGAGTTCGGCGCGGACCTCCGCGATCCAGTCATCCAGCGTGCGCTCCATGCGCCCCATGCTGCCTGATCGGCGGTTTCCCCGGGATGTTCCCCCGGTGTGCGGGGCGCGTCGTTTCCCTCACGACCCCGCCCGCCGCCTGGTGAGCACCCGTCCGCAGCACCTGTGGCACGGTCCTCTGCTCCCCCTACCTCCCGTCCCGGTCCCACTCGCGGGCCCGTTCCAGGTCCTCCCACGTGTCGCAGTCGTACGCCACGTTGTCCGTGTCCGCGACCAGCAGCCGTCCCAGGCCGCCGGTGAGGCGGCGCAGCGGGAGGCCGGACGGGTCGCCGAGGGCGGCCAGGGCACTGCGCAGGGCGGCGGTGCGGTAGGCGGCGGCGAGGGGCTGGTCGCGGCCGCCGGCGTCCACCAGGACGGCCGCCTCGACCGTCGGTTGCGCGTCGTCGAGGGCGGTGACGAGCCGCTCGACCGTGCGCCGGTCGAGGAACGGCAGGTCGGCGGCGAGCAGCAGCACCGTCGCGGCGTCGACCAGGTCGAGCCCGGCCGCGACGGCGGCGACCGGCCCGCCGCCGGGCGGCTGCTCGCGGGTCCAGCGGACGCCGGTGCGGGTGGTGGGGCGGTCCGGGCCGACCACGACGGTGGTGCGGGCTCCGGTGCAGGCGGCGAGCACCCGGTCGAGCAGGGTGGTCTCGCCGACGGTCAGCCCGGGTTTGTCGGCCCCGCCGAGGCGCCGGGCGGCCCCGCCCGCCGGAACGATCACGTCGTACGGCGTCATGCGGCCAGTATCCGCCCTACCCGGCCGTGTCCTCCTCGTCCCCCTCGCCCTCCACCGCATCGTCGTCCCCGTCCGGCGACTCCTCGCCCGCCCGCGCGACGTTCGCCGCCGCGCCCAGCTCCAGGACGACCGGCAGCGTCAGCTCCCCGTACCGCTCGTTCACCGCCGTGACCAGCGCCTCCGCGTCGTCCGGGTGCTCGGTCAGCAGCCGGTCGAAGTCCTGCAGGTACTCGCCGGTGAAGGCGAGCACCCGGGTCGCGTCGTGGCCCTGGTCGGGCGCCCGGTGCCCGGCGATCACCCGGTCGACGTCGAGGTCGGCGATGCGTCCGAGGTTGTGGCCCCAGGTGACGCGCTGCGCGGGGGTGGTGTCGGCGGTCCACACGTGGGTGCCGTTGTAGACGAAGTCCCCGGCGATCACGGTGCGGACGCTGGGCACGTGGACGACGGTGGAGTCGCCGCAGTCGCCCTGCCCGAGCATGAGCACGGGGATCACCTGGCGGTCGAGCATCAGCGGCTGCGGCAGCAGCGGGGCCGGGATCAGCGGGTGGTCGGGGATGTCGTCGCCGTACACGGGCTTCCACTGGGCGACCTTGGCGGCGACGGTGCGGTGGATGCCGTCGACGACCGCCGGTGCGGCGAGCAGCTGGGCCTCGGGGAAGAGCTTCAGCACCTCCTCGGCGCCGAAGTAGTGGTCCGGGTGGTGGTGGGTGACGACGATGGCGAGCAGGCGCCGCCCCTTGCCGGCCACCCACTCGGCGAGTTCGCGTCCGGCGCTGCGGGTGAGCTGGGCGTCGACCAGGATCGCGGTGCGCTCGCCGAGGATCAGGGTGGAGGTGGCGAAGAAGGCCGACTCGGGGCCGGTGAAGACATCGATCTCCAGCGGCCGGACGGGCTGTTCCCCGGTCTCCGCGCGGTCCGCGTCGGCGCTCTCCTCGGGCGGGGACGACGTCACGGGTTGCTCCCTCTGGTCGGCGGCCGGGCTCTCTGCGCCCCACCGGTCTGCGCCCTACAGCATGGGAGAACGGGCGCCCGAATACGCGGAAGGCGCGCCCGTGCGGGCGCGCCTTCCGGCGAGGGTCACGTCGGCGGCCGGGTCGGGCCTCAGGCGGCGAGCTCCTTGGCCCTGCGGGCGGCGTCCTCCAGCGCGCGGGCCTTGGAGTCGGCGGCGTTCCGGACGAAGTCGGCCATCGCCGGCACCTTCGGCGCCAGGGTGAACTCGGGGACGATGAAGTCGACCCCCAGCCCGAGCATCCCGGTCAGCACCTTCTCCAGGTAGGTGGTGACGAACTCGTACGGCTCCCGCGGCGCGCCGGGCGCGTAGGAGCCGCCGCGGGCGGCGACCACGGTGACCGGGGTGCCCTTGGCGGAGGGCGTCTCGCCGGCGGTGCGGCCCATGAGGATGACCTGGTCGAGCCAGGCCTTGAGGGTGGACGGGATCGTGAAGTTGTACATCGGGCTGCCGATGACGATCGCGTCGGCCTGCTCCAGCTCGGTCATCAGCTCCTCGCGCAGGGCGAGCGCGGCGTCCTGCTCGGCGGTGCGGCCCCCGGCGGGGACGAAGGTCGCCGAGATCCCGTGCACGTCGAGGTGCGGGACCGGATCGGCGGCGAGGTCGCGGTAGACCACCGTGCCCTCGGGGTGCTGGGCCTGCCAGGCGGCCCGGAACGCCGCCGAGACCTCGCGGGAGACGGAGCCGTCGGCGACGGCGGACGAGTCGATGTGGAGCAGGGTGGGCATGACGGTACCTCCATCGGATAAGTAGCTGCCGTTTCCCCCGCAGCTGCAACTACCGTAGCAGCTTACTTTTCTGCAGTCACTAGGGATCGGTCAGGTACGCTGGAGCCATGTCCGAGCACGAGGTAGTGACCGACCGCCAACCGGCCGCCTCCGACGCGTGCGCCGAACAGCGCACCTGCTTCAACGTCGAGCTGGCCCTCACCCGGGTGTTCACGCTGCTCGGCAAGCGCTGGACGGGCCTGCTCGTGGGCGTGCTCAACCACGGCGGCCCCGCCTACTTCTCCGAGCTGCGCCGCGCCGTCCCCGGCATCAGCGAGCGCATGCTCTCCGACCGCCTCACCGAGCTGACCGAGGCCGGCCTGGTCCTGCGCGAGGTCGACGCGGGCCCGCCGCTGCGCGTGAGCTACCGCCTCACCGACGCGGGCACGGCCCTGCGCCCCGCGCTCGACGAGCTGGCCGTCTGGGCCGACCAGTACCTCCCGGAGAGCGCCCTCAAGGGCGGCTGCTGAGAGTCGGCCCGACCCGCGCACGACCGCGGACACGACGAAGGGCCCGCCCGCTGTTCACACAGCCGGCGGGCCCTTCGCCCGGAACGTCAGGGGTTCAGCGCCGCTTCGCGCCCCGCAGCCGGGCCACCCGGTCCGCGATGCCCCACGAGGTCACCCGCCAGAGCGCCTCGATCACGATGCTGCGGCTCATCTTGGACGCGCCCAGCTCGCGCTCGACGAAGGTGATCGGCACCTCGGCGACCTTGAAGCCGGCCTTCACCGTGCGCCAGGCCAGGTCGACCTGGAAGCAGTAGCCGGCCGAGGCCACCTCGTCCATGCCCAGACCGAGCAGCGTCTCCTTGCGGAAGGCGCGGTAGCCGCCGGTGACGTCGCGGATCGGCACGCCCAGCATCAGGCGCGAGTAGGTGGAGCCGCCGCGGGAGAGCAGCAGGCGCGACTTCGGCCAGTTCACCACCCGGCCGCCGGGCACCCAGCGGGAGCCGAGCACCAGGTCGGCGCCGCGCAGCGCGGCGAGCAGCCGGTCGAGCTCCTCGGGCTGGTGCGAGCCGTCCGCGTCCATCTCGACCAGGACGTCGTAGCCGTTGTCGATGCCCCAGCGGAAGCCCGCGAGGTAGGCCGCGCCCAGGCCCTCCTTGCCCTTGCGGTGCAGGACGTGCACGTGCTGGTCCTCGGCGGCCAGCTTGTCGGCGAGCTCACCGGTGCCGTCGGGGCTGTTGTCGTCGGCCACCAGGACGTGCGCCTCGGGCACCGAGGTGCGGACCCGTCCGACGATCCGCTCGACGTTCTCCGCCTCGTTGAACGTCGGAATGATCACCAGCACCTTGCCGAGATCAGCAAAACGCGGCTGGTTCACGGTCACGTACAAACCTCTCGGCCAATGGCGGGAGTGCCGGTCACCGTCGCGCCCGCACTCCGGAACGCCGCTCCCGTCGGCGGCCCGCCGAGGGGTTCCGCGGCGGAAACTGCTGCGCACGGTGGAAACAACTGGGTCCTGGCATCCTACTACCGCACCTGCCGGACCCCGGCCCGATCGCCGCCGCGACCACGGCACTCGCACCGGACGCCCGCCGTTTCCCCTCACGTGACGCGCGTCGGCTAGGGTCGATGCCTCGCCCCGGCCCGGACCGCCCGCCCGGCCCGCCGAGGACGATCCGCTGGCCGCCGATCCGGCACACCCCGCCACCGCAGCGAAGGAGTAGGACCGCGCGCATGGACAGGCTCGTCAACACCATCCGCCCGTACGCCTGGGGATCGGCCACCGCCCTCCCCGAACTCCTCGGGCAGGACCCCACCGGCGAGCCGCAGGCCGAACTGTGGATGGGCGCCCACCCCGGCGACCCCTCCCGCACGGACCGGGGCGCGGGGCCTCGCCCGCTGGACGAGCTGATCGCCGCGGACCCCGAGGGCGAGCTCGGCACCGCGACCGTCGCGCGCTTCGGGCCCACCCTGCCGTTCCTGCTCAAGATCCTCGCGGCCGGCATCCCGATCTCCATCCAGGCCCACCCCACGCTCGACCAGGCCCGGGCCGGCTTCGCCGCCGAGAACGCCCTCGGCATCCCGCTGGACGCCCCCCGGCGGAACTACCGCGACGCCAACCACAAGCCCGAACTCATCTGCGCGCTCGATGAGTTCGAGGGCCTGTGCGGCTTCCGCCCGGCCGCCGAGGCGGCCGCGCTGCTGGCCGGCCTGGCGGTGCCCGCGCTCGCCCCGGTCATCGAGCTGCTGAGCGCCGGGCACGAGCCCGAGGCGCTGCGCCGCGCGCTGGCCGCGATCCTCACCATGGACGACGCGACCGCCGCCGACGCCGTCCGGCAGGCCGCCGCGCAGGTGGACCTCGCCGCCAAGGAGGACCCGCAGGGCCCCTACGCGGCGTACGCCCGGATCACCCGCGAATTCCCCGGCGACCGCGGCCTGATCGCCGGCCTGCTGCTCAACCACTTCCGGCTGCACCCGGGCGAGGCCCTCTACCTGGGCGCCGGCGTGCCGCACGCCTACCTGCACGGCGTCTGCGTCGAGCTCCAGGCCAACTCCGACAACGTGCTGCGCGCGGGCCTCACGCCCAAGCACATCGACGTGCCCGAGCTCATGAAGGTGGTCGTCTTCGAGGCCGGCGCCCCCGACGTCCTCCACCCCACCCCGGTGGACGGCACCCCGGGCGAGGAGCTCTACCCCGTCCCGATCGACGAGTTCCGCCTCTCCCGCTTCCGGCTGGACGGCACCGACCGCGAGATCGACGGCCGCACCCCGCAGATCCTGCTCTGCACCGCCGGCACGGCCCGCCTCACCGGCCCCGACGGCACCGTCCTCGACCTCTCCCGCGGCGAGTCCGCCTTCCTCCCCGCCACCGGCACCCCCACCCGCCTCTCCGGCACGGCCACCACCCTCTTCCGGGCCACCGTGACGATCTGAGGACGGCGACCGCCGAACGCGAAGGGCCGGGGGCGGCTCACGGGTGCGCACCCGTGAGC
>NZ_JBHWGV010000039.1:20395-53055 GCF_042732955.1 Kitasatospora sp. NPDC059747
AGGCGCCAGAGCCGCCGCCCACCGCCCACCCCCCCCGCCCCCCGGCCCTCATGGCCCTCGGATCAGCCGGAGCGTTCCGCCCCGCCCGACGAACCCGCGCCCACCAGCTCCGAGTCCTGGCGCGGCACCGGTACGGCGGCCGACGGCGCTCCCGGTGCGGCCGGCTCCAGCGACTGCGGCGGCCAGCGCCGGTTCACCGCCTTGGTCAGCTTGCGGCCCAGGTTCTGGAACGGCATCTCCACCAGCCGGTACACCACCCAGCAGACCACCAGCAGCACGGCGACGTACCCGGCCACCCACGACCACCGCTCGGCGAACGGCATCGCGGCCAGCTTGACGTAGTAGTGGTTGCTGTCCCAGCCGAGCCGCCACAGCAGGAACTTCTTCACCGGCCAGTGCAGCAGGTAGACCGAGAAGCTCACCGCGCCCAGCCAGGTCAGCACGCGCGGCAGCCGCCGGTTGCGCAGCAGGAAGAAGAGCCCGAACGACGCCCAGGCCGCCAGGTAGGCGTTGGTCCACGCCGGCCAGGTGAAGGTCGAGGTCGCGCGCGCCATCGCGTCCCGGTTGTACATCCACCCGACCATGGCGCCCGCCACCACCACGAAACCGACGGACAGCCAGGCCTCGATGCGCTCGATCTGCCCGTGCTGCGCCCGGTAGATCACCGTGCCGGCGAACATCGTCGCGAGGATGGTGAAGCTCTCGTACGCGGGGTCCCGGCCGTTGGTGAACACCAGCAGCAGGCCGAGCCCGCCCAGCAGCAGACCGCCGACCCGGGCCAGCGGCGCGTTGCCGCTGAGCATGCAGAGCACGCCCATGACCACGACGACCACGGTGGCGGCGACGAGGTTGTTGGTCTCCGTGAGGGTGTGGTTCAGGCTGTACGACGGGATCCAGACGCCCAGGACGAGCGCGATCGCCCCCGCCGCGACCGCGATCGGCGTGCTGCGCCGGTGCCAGCCCACCGTGAAGAGGCTGCTGACGAAGAAGTAGAAGAGCATCTCGTACGCGAGCGTCCACGAGATGCCGAGCGCGTTCACGACGCCCAGCATGTCCGACAGCAGCAGGCCGTTGGCCGCCAGCCAGAGCTTGTGGTACGGGACGCCGTCGTAGCTGACGACCTGGTAGCTGAGCGGCAGGACGAACTCGGCGAAGAGCACGGTCACGATCAGCGCCGGGTAGATCCGGAAGACCCGGCCGATCCAGAAGGCCCGGACGTCACCGCGGCGTTCCAGTGAGGCCGGGATGATGTACCCGCTGACGATGAAGAACGCGATGACCCCGTAGAAGCCCAGGTCGAAGTGGGCGGCGATGACATCGCCCTTCGGGATCAGCCTGAAGATCTCGAAGTGGTGGGCCGCCACGGCCAGCGCCGCGATGCCCCGCAGGGCGTCCAGCCAGCCGAGTCTGCTCGCCGGCGCGGCGGCACGGTCGGCACGGCGCTCCTTGTGTGCCCCCCACCGAGGCAGCGATCTGATAATCGTCACGCGCTGGAGGGTAGCCCATTCGAACACAACCCTTTCACGATTCCTTGATCACCCCGGGTCGGAGGCCGTGCCAGGGGGGTGCCGGGCCCGGAGCGGGCCGGATCCGGTCGACCGGCGAGGCCTTCGGGACGACGCGCCCCGGCCGCAGCGCGAGGGCGACCAGCAGGCCGCGCAACGCGCCGGGGTCAGTCCCGGGTCATGTCCACGAAGCGCGAGTAGTGGCCCTGGAAGGCGACGGTGATCGTGGCCGTCGGGCCGTTACGGTGCTTGGCGACGATCAGGTCGGCCTCGCCCGCGCGCGGGGACTCCTTCTCGTAGGCGTCCTCGCGGTGCAGCAGGATGACCATGTCGGCGTCCTGCTCGATCGAGCCGGACTCTCGCAGGTCGGAGACCATCGGCCGCTTGTCGGTGCGCTGTTCGGGACCACGGTTCAGCTGGGACAGCGCGATCACCGGCACCTCCAGCTCCTTGGCCAGCAGCTTCAGGTTTCGCGACATGTCCGAGACCTCCTGCTGGCGGTTCTCGGCCCGGCGGGAGCCGCCGGACTGCATCAGCTGGAGGTAGTCGATGACGATCAGCTTGATGTCGTTGCGCTGCTTGAGCCGGCGGCACTTGGCCCGGATCTCCATCATCGACAGGTTCGGCGAGTCGTCGATGAACAGCGGCGCCTCGCTGACGTCCGGCATGCGGCGGGCGACCCGCGTCCAGTCGTCGTCCGTCATGTTCCCGGAGCGCATGTGGTGCAGCGCCACCCGGGCCTCGGCGGAGAGCAGGCGCATCGCGATCTCGTTGCGCCCCATTTCGAGCGAGAAGATGACGCTCGGCAGCTTGTTGTGGATCGAGCACGCCCGGGCGAAGTCCAGGGCGAGCGTGGACTTACCCATGGCGGGACGGGCCGCGATGACGATCATCTGGCCCGGGTGCAGGCCGTTGGTGAGCTGGTCGAAGTCGGCGAAGCCGGTCGGTACGCCGGACATCTGGCCGTTGCGCGAGCCGATGGCCTCGATCTCGTCGAGGGCGCCCTCCATGATGTCGGCGAGCGGGGCGTAGTCCTCGTTGGTGCGCTGCTCGGTGACGGCGTAGATCTCCGCCTGTGCCGCGTTGACGATCTCGTCGACGTCGCCCTCGGCCGCGTAGCCCATGCCCGCGATCCGGGTGCCGGCCTCGACCAGCCGGCGCAGCACCCCGCGCTCGGCGACGATCTGGGCGTAGTACTCGGCGTTCGCCGCGGTCGGGACGGAGTTGACCAGGGTGTGCAGGTAGGAGGCGCCGCCGACGCGCTGGAGCTCGCCGCGCTTGGTGAGCTCGCCGGCCACGGTGATCGGGTCGGCCGGCTCGCCGCGGGCGTAGAGGTCGAGGATCGCGCCGTGGATCATCTCGTGCGCGGGCCGGTAGTAGTCGGCCGGCTTGAGCACCTCGACGACGTCGGCGATCGCGTCCTTGGACAGCAGCATGCCGCCGAGGACGGACTGCTCGGCCGCTAGGTCCTGCGGGGGGACGCGCTCGAAGCCTTCGGCGCCGCCCTGGCCCCCGTCGTCCCGGCGGTCGCCCTTGCCGTTCTGGAAGCCCTTCTGGAACCCCCCACCCTTCTGGGAGCCCTTCTGGAAACCCCCGCCCCCGCCCTTCTGGAAGCCGTCGCCCTGGCCCCCGCCGCGACCCCGCGAGACCGGGAGCCGGTCGCCGGGCCCTTCCGGGAACGGCGCGTCGTCGAACGCACCGGCCGGGAAGGGGTCCTCGGCGTTCTGCCAGTCGTCCTCCGGCGGCGGGGCGTCGTGGTCGTCGTACTGGGGGCCGGTCACGCGTGTTCCCCGATCAGCGAGTGGTGCGAGTTGGAGCGGAGCCGCTCCTCTTTGTACGCCACGGGGCCGACAAAACGGACGCCGGGGCGGGTGGGAGTGTCGGGCGGAGAGCCCACGCTAAGGGGCCGGACGCCCTTCAGCCAACACGGTTATCCACAGGGGGTGTGGACGAGCGGCCCTGGGCTGTGGAGAACTGCCGCAAAGCTGTGGACGCCCCTGTGGAAGGTCCTGTGGATAACCGGACCATCGGCCCCACGTCAACTCTCTGACCTGGAGTTACCTCTTCCGGGGTCTGTGCATGAGAAATTCTTCACACACCACCGGACGGCTGTGGGCGCGGAGCCCGCCGGGCTCGCCACTCGCCAGTTCGAGTAATGGACAACAGGCACTAGCAGCCATTACCTGTGGATGAGTAACCTGGAGCGCATGACCGCCGCCACCACCGGACCCTCCAGACGCCGGCACGACCGCGAGATCCTCGCCCTCGCCGTCCCCGCCTTCGGCGCGCTCGTCGCCGAGCCGCTCTTCCTGATGGCCGACTCGGCGATCGTCGGCCACCTCGGCACCCCCCAGCTGGCCGGCGTCGGCGTCGCCGCGGCCGCACTCTCCACCGCCACCGGCGTCTTCGTCTTCCTCGCCTACGCCACGACCGCCGCCGTGGCGCGCCGGATCGGCGCCGGGGACCGCCGGGCCGCCGTCCAGCAGGGCGTCGACGGCATCTGGCTCGCCCTGGGCCTGTCCGTCGCGGTGGTCGCGCTCACCCTCCTGCTGGCCCCCTGGGCCGCGGACGTCCTCGGCGCCTCCGACACGGCCGCGCCCTACGCCGTGACCTACCTGCGGATCAGCTCCCTCGGCATCCCCGCGATGCTCATGGTGATGGCCGCCACCGGCGTGCTGCGCGGCCTCCAGGACACCCGCACTCCGCTCGTGGTCGCCGTCGCGGGCTTCACCGCCAACATCGGCCTGAACGTCGGCCTGGTCTACGGAGCCGGGCTCGGCGTGGCCGGCTCGGCCTGGGGCACGGTGCTGGCGCAGACCGGGATGGCCGCCGTGTACGTGGTCGTGGTGGTCCGCGGCGCCCGCCGGGAGCGGGCCTCGCTGCGGCCGGACCTCACGGGCATCCGGGCGAGCGCCAGGGCCGGCGGTCCGCTGCTGGTGCGGACGGTGAGCCTGCGGGCCGTGCTGATGATCGCCACCGCGGTGGCCGCCCGGCTCGGCGACACCCAGGTCGCCGCGCACCAGATCGCCATGACGCTGTTCAGCTTCCTGGCCTTCGCGCTGGACGCGATCGCGATCGCCGGCCAGGCGATCATCGGCCGCTACCTGGGCGCGGCGGACGTCCCGGGGGCGAAGGCGGCCACCCGGCGGATGGTCGAGTGGGGCATCGGGTCCGGCGTCGTGCTGGGCCTGCTGGTCGTCGTGGCCCGCCCGCTGTACGTCCCGCTGTTCACGCCCGATCCGGCCGTGCGGGCGCAGCTGGGCACCGCGCTGCTGCTGCTCGCGCTCACCCAGCCGCTGAGCGGCCTGGTGTTCGTGCTGGACGGGGTCCTGATGGGCGCCGGGGACGGCCCGTACCTGGCGTGGGCGATGCTCGCGACCCTGGCCGTGTTCGCGCCGGCGGCCCTCGCGGTCCCGGCGACGGGCACCGGGCTGGCCGGGCTGTGGTGGGCGATGAACCTGTTCATGCTGGTCCGCGCCGGGTTCATGGTCCGGCGCGCCCGCGGCGGCAGGTGGCTGGTCACCGGAGCGGTCCGGGGCTGAACCCCGGCCCGGGAAAGCGCCGAGGGCCGGACTCCGCGGAGGAGTCCGGCCCTCGGGCCACTGCTATGCGGTTCAGGCAGCCACGACGGCGACGTCGAGGTTGGCCACGACGTCCGAGTGCAGCTTGACCGAGACCTTGTGGGTGCCCACGGTCTTGATCGGCGAGGCGATCGCGACGGCGCGCTTGTCCACGGCCGGGCCGCCGGCGGCCTTGATGGCCTCGACGACGTCGGACTGGGTCACCGAGCCGAACAGACGGCCGGCGTCGCCCGAGCGGACGGCCAGCTTGACCTGGACGCCCTCGAGCTTGCCCTTGACCTCGTTGGCGGCCTCGAGCGTCTGGATGGCGTGGATCTTGCGGGCGCGACGGATCGCGTCGACGTCCTTCTGGCCACCCTTGGTCCAGCGGATGGCGAAGCCGCGCGGGACCAGGAAGTTGCGGGCGTAGCCGTCCTTGACCTCGACGACCTCGCCGGCGGAGCCGAGACCCGGCACCTCGTGCGTGAGGATGATCTTCATTACTTGGTCACCCTCTCTTAGCGCGCGGTGCTGGTGTAGGGCAGCAGCGCCATCTCACGGCTGTTCTTCACGGCCGTGGCGACGTCACGCTGGTGCTGGGTGCAGTTGCCGGTGACCCGGCGGGCACGGATCTTGCCGCGGTCGGAGATGAACTTCCGCAGCAGGTTCGTGTCCTTGTAGTCAACGTAGTTGACCTTGTCCTTGCAGAAGACGCAAACCTTCTTCTTCGGCTTGCGAGCAGGCGGCTTCGCCATTGTGTGCTCCATTTGGGGTTCACGACCCGGCGGGCGTCCGGGGACGCCGGCGGCCGGGCCGCACGAAATCTGTCAGCTCTTTAGAACGGGGGCTCTTCCGAGAAGCCGCCACCGGACGGGGCACCCCAGCCGCCGCCCTGCTGGCCGCCGGACGGGGCGCTGGAAGCCCACGGGTCGTCGGAGGGGCCGGACTGGCCGCCGGAGTTTCCACCCCAGCCGCCGCCCTGCTGGCCGCCACCGCCGCCCCAGTTGCCACCGCCGCCGCCCTGGCCGCCCTGGCCGCCCTGCTGGCCGCCGAAGCCGCCACCGGGGCCGCCGGGGCCACCGGAACGGTTGGCCCGGGTGACCTTGGCAGTCGCCGAGCGCAGGCTCGGGCCGACCTCGTCGACCTCGACCTCGAAGACCGTCCGCTTCTCGCCTTCCTTGGTCTCGTAAGACCGCTGGCGCAGTCGGCCCTGCACGATGACGCGCATGCCGCGCTGCAGCGACTCGGCCACGTTCTCCGCCGGCTGCCGCCAGACGTTGCACGTGAGGAAGAGGCTCTCGCCGTCCTTCCACTCGTTCGTCTGACGGTCGAAGGTGCGGGGGGTGGACGCGATGCGGAACTTCGCGACCGCCGCACCCGACGGGGTGAAGCGCAGCTCGGGGTCGTCGACGAGATTGCCGACGAGGGTGATGACGGTCTCGCCTGCCATGGTGGTGATGACCTCTCGGGAAGATGTCCGTTCACCGCTGTTTCACGTGAAACAGCGGTCGCGAGCTACCCGAGACCCGAAGGCCTCAGAGGTGGCTCAGTGGGTGTCCGGGCGCAGGACCTTGGTCCGCAGAACCGACTCGCTCAGGCCCATCTGGCGGTCGAGCTCCTTGACGACCTCAGGCGTGGCCTTCAGGTCGATGACCGAGTAGATGCCCTCGGACTGCTTGTTGATCTCGTAAGCCAGACGGCGACGACCCCAGGTGTCGACCTTCTCCACCTTGCCGCCGGCGTTGCGGACGACGGTGAGGAAGTTCTCGATCAGGGGGGAGACAGCGCGCTCCTCGACCGAGGGGTCGAGGATGACCATCACCTCGTAGTGACGCATGGGTAACCCACCTCCTTTGGACTCAACGGCCACGGTCTCTCCGTGGCAGGAGGGTTGTGCAGCGTCGGCACCGGAGCGTGTGACGACACCGGCCCACCGTAGCGGCCGGGTCCGACAGTCGGGCCCCGCTCACCCGATCGGGCGGCCGCCCGCAAGAGGGCGCAAGGGGGCACAACTACACCAGTGCAGACGGCACAGCCTACCCGCACCCGTACGGCCGAACAAAACGCATAGGGGTTGTGAGACCAGTCCAACCGCCGCAATCTGGACGGAACGGGATTCCTGCCCGTTCGTCTCCACGCCAGGAGGTGGGACACATGGCACAGTCCGTCCACCGCATGCCCGCCCTCACCCTCAACACCGACGGCCACCCGCACCCCCGGGAGAACGCCCTGGTGGCGCTGACCGCGCTGCTGGGCGTCGTCTCCTTCACCACGTCGTTCTTCTACAACCTGCACCTGCTGACCTCGTGGACGGGCCTGTTCGGCATCGTCGCGGGGCTCTGGGGCATGTTCGTCTCGGTCACCACCGCCGAGCGCTTCGTCCTGATGATCACGCTCGGCGCCTCCGCCGTCGGCTTCTACCTCGGCATCGCCCGGGGCGGCCTCTGGGGCTGATCCCGGGCCTCCGGGACCGCTTCCGGCCCGCTCGACAGGAACCCTCGGCGCCCCCGTCGCGTATCTGCAGGAGACAGGTACGCACGGGGGCGCCGTCACGCCCGCGCCCACGGGCGCCGGTACCACCGGACGATAGGGTCACCCCGAGAACCCGGGGCCACCACAGCCCGACCGACGAGGAGCACCGAGCATGAGCCTGCGCCTGAGGACGATCACCCGCGAGGAGCACCTCGCCTTCATCAGGAGCCGTGCCTCGGCCAGCCACATGCAGGTCCCGTCCTGGGGCGACGTGAAGGCCGAGTGGCGCTCGGAGTCGATCGGCTGGTTCGACGAGGGCAACCAGCTCGTCGGCGCCGGCCTGGTGCTCTACCGGCAGCTGCCCAAGGTCAAGCGCTACCTGGCCTACCTGCCCGAGGGCCCGGTCATCGACTGGTTCGACCGCGACCTCGACCGCTGGCTCTCCCCGATGCTCGCCCACCTCAAGGCGCAGGGCGCGTTCTCGGTGAAGATGGGCCCGCCGATCGTCATCCGCCGCTGGAACGCCCCCACCATCAAGGAGGCCATCGCCGGCAAGCAGGCCAAGCGCCTGCGCGACGTCGAGGCCGACTGGTACGAGGCGCGCGCCTTCGAGGTGGCCGACCGGCTGCGCAAGGCCGGCTGGCTGCAGGGCGAGGACGGCGGCGCCGGCTTCGGCGACGTCCAGCCGCGCTACGTCTTCCAGGTGCCGCTGGCCAACCGCTCGCTGGACGACATCCACAAGAACTTCAACCAGCTCTGGCGCCGCAACATCAAGAAGGCCGAGAAGAGCGGCGTCGAGGTGTACCAGGGCGGCTACGACGAGCTGCCGATCTTCCACCAGCTCTACCTGGTGACGGCCGAGCGCGACAAGTTCACCCCGCGCCCGCTCTCCTACTTCCAGCGCATGTGGAAGGCCCTCACCGCCGAGGACCAGAACCGGATGCGCCTCTACATCGCCTACCACGAGGGCGAACCGCTGGCCGCGACCACGATGCTCGTGGTCGGCGAGCACGTCTGGTACTCCTACGGCGCCTCGGCCAACCACAAGCGCGAGGTCAAGCCGTCCAACGCCATCCAGTGGCGGATGATGCGCGACTCCTACGCGCTGGGCGGCGGCGTGTACGACCTGCGCGGCATCAGCGACACCCTGGACGAGAACGACCACCTGTTCGGCCTGATCCAGTTCAAGGTCGGCACCGGCGGGCAGGCGGCCGAGTACCTCGGCGAGTGGGACTTCCCGCTCAACAAGCTGCTGCACAAGGCCCTCGACCTCTACATGTCCCGCCGCTGAGGAGGCTGACCCGATGACGCTGTCGCTCTACCTCGAAACCGAACGCTGGCGCACCCACCAGCGCTCCGTCCTCGCCGAGTTCCCCGGCCTGGTGCCGGTCGCCAAGGGAAACGGCTACGGCCTGGGCAACCACCGGCTGGCCGAGGAGGCGACGCTGCTGGGCACCGGGGTGCTAGCCGTCGGCACCGCCTACGAGGCGGCCGACGCCGCCGAGTGGTACGGCGGCGAGCTGCTGGTGCTCACCCCCTACCGGATCGGCGAGGAGGTGCTCCCGCTGCCGCACGCCCGGGTGATCCGGACGGTGGCGAGCGTGGACGCGCTGCGCGCGCTGCACGGCGCCCGGGTGGTCGTGGAGTGCATGACCACCATGCGCCGGCACGGCGTGAGCGCGGCCGACCTGCCGGCGGTGGCCGCCGAGCTGGAGGGCGTCTCCTTCGAGGGCCTCGCGCTGCACCTGCCGATGGACCGGCCGGACGGCTCCAGCCCGGTCGAGGAGGTCGCGTACTGGGTGGACACCGCCCGGGCGGCCGGGATCCCGGTGGACACCGTGTTCGTGAGCCACCTCGGCTCGGCCGGCATGGACCAGCTGGCCCAGCGCTACCCGGGCACCGTCTTCCGCGCCCGGATCGGCACCCGGCTCTGGCTGGGCGACCACGGCGCGCTGGAGGTCCGGGCGACGGTCCTGGACGTCACCCCGGTGAAGAAGGGCGACCGCTACGGCTACCGCCAGCACCCGGCGCCCTCCGACGGCCACATCGTCGTGGTCGCCGGCGGCACCGCGCACGGCATCGGCCTGGAGGCCCCCAAGTACGTGGCGAGCATGGGCGCGCGGGCCAAGGGCATCGCGCGGGCCGGCCTGGCGACCGTCAACAAGACCAAGTCGCCGTTCCACTGGGCCGGCAAGCAGCTCTGGTTCGCCGAGCCGCCGCACATGCAGGTCTCGCTGCTGTTCCTGGACGGCGAGACCAAGGCGCCGGTGATCGGCGACGAGCTCGGCCTGCAGGTCCGGCACACCACGACGCACTTCGACCGCGTCGTGGACCGCTGAGGCCCTCCCGCCGGGGCCTCCCGCGGAGGCCCCTCTCCCGCTAGCCCTTCTCGGCCGGCTCCGGCAGTTCCGGCTCGTCCAGCCACTGCCCGGGGCCGGCCGGCGCGTACTCCGCGTAGCTCTCGTCCTCGCGCAGGCGGCGGGCGGCCCCGATCACGACCGCGTCGGGGGCCCGGTCGAGCACCCCGCCGGACGGGTCGTCACTGCCGTCCCAGCGCACCGGGTCGCGGTCCGGCAGCAGGACGTCGCGGACCACCAGGGCGACCAGGTAGAGCGTGCCCAGCAGGTGCAGCACGATCGCGAAGTGGTACCAGGCCTCGCCGATGCCGTGCTGCTTGGTCCCGGTGACGAAGCCCAGGTGGGACCAGATGCCCAGGGTGTACAGCACCTCGCAGGCCTGCCAGACCAGGAAGTCCCGCCAGCGCGGCCGGGCCAGCACCGCGAGCGGCAGCAGCCAGAGCGAGTACTGCGGCGAGTAGACCTTGTTGACCACGATGAACAGGGCGACGACCAGGAACGCCAGCTGCGCGAAGCGCGGGCGGCGGGGCGCCGAGAGGCCCAGCCACGCTATGGCCGCGCAGCCCAGCACCATGAGCGCCGCGATGTAGGAGTTGAGGTACTCCAGCCCGGTCCCGCGGTTCTGCATGACGATCAGCCAGAACGAGCCGTAGTCCTCGGCGCGGTGGTTGCTGAAGACGTAGAAGGTCGACCAGCCCTGCCAGTTGGCGATCATGATCGGCAGGTTGACCAGCAGCCAGGCGCCGAGCGCGCCGCCCAGCGCCGCGCGGAACTCGCGCCACTTGCCGGCCCGCCAGCACAGCACCAGCAGCGGGCCGAGGAGCAGCAGTGGGTAGAGCTTGGCGGCGGTGGCGAGGCCGATGAACACGCCGGCCCAGAGCGGCCGGGAGCCCGCCCACCAGGCCATCGCGACGGCGGCCAGCGCGACCGCGAGCAGGTCCCAGTTGACGGTGCCGTTGAGCAGCAGGACGGGCGCGAGCGCGAACAGCAGCGCGTCCCACGGGCGGCGCCGGTGGGTGCGCGAGAGCGCCACCGCGGCGACCACCGCGCAGGCCATCAGCAGGCCGGCGTTGATCGCCCAGAACCACTGCTCCTGGTCCTGCTGGGTGCCGCCGCCCGGCGTCAGCCAGGCCGCGATCTGCATGAACAGGCCGGTCAGCACCGGGTACTCCAGGTACTGGAGGTCCCCCGAGGAGCCCGGAATGCGGTCGACGTACGGGTGCAGCCCGGCGGCGAAGCCGCGTCCGGCGAACAGGTGCGGGATGTCGCTGTAGCAGGCGTGGATGTACTGCGGCGAGCCCGCCTGGAACCACGCGTGGCTGTAGCAGGGCGCCTTCTGCACCATGCCGAGCACCGAGATGACGATGACGGCGAGCGCCAGGACGCGCACCGGGACCCACCACGAGACGCCCAGCAGCGCCCGGCGGCCGGGCGGGCCGCCGAAGAACTCGCTGCCGGCCGCGGCCACCGGGTCCTCGTCGGCCGGGACCACCACCGTGTTGGCCGGCGGCCCGGCGGCGGCGACGGGCGCCGGGGCAGGCCCGACGGCGTCGCTGGGCCCGGTCAGGCCGGCGGATTCGTCAGGTGCGCTCGACGTCATGCCGGACATCCTGCCGCACCGGCCCCGCCGGGACGAGGAGGCCCCCGCGGAGGGGCCGTCCGGGCCGTGGCGAATCATGACGAAACGGCGGTGGGGGGCCCGCCGGGGGGGCCCCCCCCCCCCGGCGCCCCCCGCGCGCCCCCCCCCCGCCCCCCCCGCGCGGGGGCGCCCCCGGCCGCGCCCCCCCGGGGGGGGGGGGGCCGGGGCGGGGGATAATCTGTACTACCGGGGGGTGGGGCCCCTGGGTGCCGCCCCCCCCCCGCCGTTTCACCGCTGTCCGGCCGACGCCGGCTAACCGCCCTGGGTGCCGCCCGCGGACGAGCCCGACGGGGTGGGCTTGCCCGGCTTGGTCGGCGGCGGGGTGCTGTCCGTCGGCGTCGACGAGGGCTGCTGCGTCGGGCACAGGCCCAGCAGACAGGTGCTCGAAGGACCGGGGTGGGTCTTGGGCGGCTGGCTCGGCTGCGGGCCGGGGCAGTCGACGCCCGGGACGCAGCCGCCGCCCTGGGTGGGCTGCGGGGGCTGCGGCTGGCCGCCGTTCGACGGGGGCTGGTTGCCGGTCGGCGGCTGGGTGGCCGGCGCCGACGGGGTGTCGGTCATGGTCGGCGTGGGCGTGGCGGTCGGCGAGACCGGGGCGCCCGAGGAGTCGACCTCGCTGCCGATCGCGGTCGGCGCCGGGAAGTCCAGCTTCTTCTCGTTCGCCAGCGCGACCTTCATGTACCGGGTGAAGATGTCGGTCGGGATGTCACCACCGTGGATCGACTCCTTGCCGCCGGTGCCGTTGAGCGAGAGCCGCACGTGGTTGTTCGGGTCCTCGCGCCACATCGCGACGCTGGTGACCAGCTGCGGGGTGTAGCCGACCCACCAGGCCGACTTGTTCTGGTCGGTGGTACCGGTCTTGCCCGCGACCGGGCGGCCCAGGTCCTTGCTCTTCGTACCGGTACCGTTCTTCGCCACGTTGACCAGCACGTCGGTGACGTTGTCGGCGACGGGCGCCTCCAGCGCCTGCTTGAGCTGGGGCTTGGTGAAGCCGGTCCGCTCCACGCCGTTCACCTCGACCTTGGTGACCGAGTAGGGCTCGGCCTCCTTGCCGCTGGCGGCGAGCGTCCCGTAGGCGGTGGCCATCCGGATCGGGCTGATGGTCGAGGTGCCGAGCGGGAAGGTCGGGGTCTTCGGGTCGGCCAGGCTCTCCTTCTTGATGCCCATCTGCACGGCCATGTCGGCCACGTTCTGGCCGCCGACGTCCTGGTTCAGCTGGACGAACGGCACGTTGTACGAGAACTGCATGGCCTGCCGCAGCGAGACGTAGCCGTGCTTGCTGGAGTCCTCGTTCTTCTGCCGGTAGGGCTTGCCGTCGTCGCCGATCACCAGCGAGCCGTCCGGCTTGCGGATCTCGGACAGGTCGTCGGCGAGGTAGCGGCTGTCGGCGTTGATCCGCTTCGGCTTGCCGCTGTCGTCCTTCGCGGTCTGGACGCCGACCTGCATCGCGGTGGACAGCACGAAGGGCTTGAAGGTCGAGCCGACCTGGACGCCGGTGGCCTCGGCGTTGTTGTCGAAGTGGCCGTTCTCCACGCCGTCGCCGCCGTAGAGCGCGGCGATCGCGCCGTCACCGGGCCGGATGCTGGCGGAGCCGAACTGGATGAACTTGTCGTTGTCGGGACGCTTCTGCGGGTCGAGCGTCGCGGCCTTGACGTCGTCGACGGCCTTCTTCAGGGCGTCGACCTTGTCCTTCTCGAACGTCGTGTAGATCTTCAGGCCACCCTTGTCGATCACCTGCTGGGTGATCGAGGGGTCCTTGCTGGTGACGTACCGGTTGGCGGTGTCGACCAGGTAGCTGATCTCGCCGTTCATGTTCGAGGAGGTCTTGCGCGGGAGCGGGTCCGGGAAGGCCGTGCACTTGGCACGTTCCTCCGGGGTGACGGCCTTGATCTTCACCATGTTGTCGAGGATCCACGACCACCGCCCCTCGGCCCGTTCCTTGTTGGCCGGGACGGTGGGGTCGTAGTACGCCGCGCCCTTGAGCAGGCCCGCCAGCATGGCGCTCTGGCAGAGGTTGAGGTCCTTGGCGTCCACTCCGTAGTACGCCTGGGCGGCGGCCTGGGCACCGTTCGCGCCGCGGCCGAACCAGCTGGTGTTCAGGTAGCCGGTGAGGATCTCGTCCTTCCCGATCTGCTGGTTGAGCTTCAGCGTGATGAAGAACTCCTTCAGCTTGCGGCTGAGGGTCTGCTCCTGGCTCAGGTAGGCGTTCTTCACGTACTGCTGGGTGATCGTCGAGGCGCCCTGGGTCTCGCCGCCCTTCGCCATGTTGTAGACGGCGCGGAGCATGCCCTTCGGGTCGATGCCGCTGTCGTTGCGGAAGTCCTGGTTCTCCGCGGCGATGACGGCGTTCTGCAGGGTGGGACTGATGTCCTTGAGCTCGACGATCTGACGGTTCGTCTCGCCCTTGCGCACCATCTCCGAGCCGTCGGCCCAGTAGTAGATGGTGTTCTGGTCCTTCACCAGGTCGTTCAGCTTCGGGACCTCGGTGGTCTGGTACAGGTAGAACACCAGGCCCACGAAGCAGCCGAAGACGAGCAGGAAGCCGCTCAGCCACTGCTTCCAGGACGGCAGCCAGCGCCGGACGCCGGTCTTGCCGAACCGCGGGTAGTCGATGAACCGCTTCTTGCCGGGTCCGGCCGCCGCGGCGGCGGCCGCGGCAGCGGCGCCCCGGCCGCCCTTGCCCTTCTTCTGGCCGGCCTTGCGCATCTCCGCCCTGGTCATCCGAGGCTGCTGAGCGGTGTCCCGGACGCCCGGGGGGCGGCGCCGGCCCAGCCCCTGCGAGCTCAGTTCGTCCGGCCCTGGCCCGCCCCGGCGGGCTCCGTCACCCGGGGGCCGTTGGCCCTCGTCACCCGGGCCCGGCGTCCTCCGCCGTCGTTCGCTCATGTTCCAGCCACTCCTCGCCAGGCGGTTCCAGCCTGAAGGCAGGGTTCACGTTCGATGCCCGCCAACCGCCCTAACCCCGGAGGTGGTCCTCGTGCACACGCGACAGCGTACGCAGACCTGAAATGCACCTAATCGGGCATCAGTCGCCAAATACCGCAAAAGGGCAACAGATCATTACACGGCCGTTGCCAACCATCCCCGCGCGTCGGCTTGTGATCACATTCACGCGTGCCCCCCTTGCCCGTTCGGAGGGCCAGGTTTACTGTTCTCGATATATCGAGCCGATACATCGAAGCGGCATACCGCCGGAGACGGCGGCCGGACACCGGTCGAGGGGAAGGAGGACGACGGCATGGGCAGGCGCTCAGGAGTGCTGGAGTTCGCCGTCCTCGGCCTGCTCCACGACGCCCCGATGCACGGCTACGAGCTGCGCAAGCGGCTCAACATCCTGCTCGGAACCTTCCGGGCCCTCTCCTACGGAACGCTCTACCCCTGCCTGAAGAGCCTGGTCGCCCAGGGTTTCCTGGTCGAGGACAACCCGGACGTCGAGTACGTCCCGGCCACGGCGCTCAACGGCAAGCGGTCCAAGACCGTCTACCGGCTCTCCCCCGAGGGCAAGCAGCGCTTCGAGGAGCTGCTCGCCGACTCCGGCCCCGACGCCTGGGAGGACGAGCACTTCGGCGTCCACTTCGCGTTCTTCGGCCAGACCGACCGGGCCGTGCGGATGCGCGTCCTGGAGGGCCGCCGCAGCCGGCTGGAGGAGCGCCTGGAGCGGATGCGCAACTCGCTGGCCCGGGCCCGCGAGCGGTTCGACGACTACACCATCGAGCTGCAGCGGCACGGACTGGAGTCGGTGGAGCGCGAGGTCCGGTGGCTCAACGAGCTGATCGAGACCGAGCGGGCCAACCGCACCGGCCGGACCGGGCCCGCCACCGGCGGCAGCCCCGCCGCCGGACACCCCAAGACTTCGGACGGCCGTGGCCAGGAGACCGGGTCCCCCGACCCGTCCGGGCCACCGTACGACCGCCCGGGGCGCTCCGCCCAGGAGCGCTGAGCCCGCGTCAGCCGCGCGGCAGGAGTGGGCGCCTCGCGCCCGTACAAGCAGTCATTCGAAGAAGCAGGACGAGTGCCGCCGACCCCGGCGGCCCTCATGAGATCACAGGGAGCAACCGGAATGGGTTCGGTTCGCGTAGCCATCGTGGGCGTGGGCAACTGCGCCGCGTCGCTGGTGCAGGGTGTCGAGTACTACAAGGACGCCGACCCGGCCGGCAAGGTCCCCGGGCTGATGCACGTCCAGTTCGGCGACTACCACGTCCGTGACGTGGAGTTCGTCGCCGCGTTCGACGTCGACGCCAAGAAGGTCGGCTTCGACCTGGCCGACGCCATCGGCAGCAGCGAGAACAACACCATCAAGATCTGCGACGTGCCGCCGACCGGCGTCACCGTGCAGCGCGGCCACACCCTCGACGGCCTGGGCAAGTACTACCGGGAGACCATCGAGGAGTCCGACGAGGCCCCGGTCGACGTCGTCCAGGTCCTCAAGGACCAGCAGGTCGACGTCCTGGTCTGCTACCTGCCCGTCGGTTCCGAGCAGGCGGCGAAGTTCTACGCCCAGTGCGCCATCGACGCCAAGGTCGCCTTCGTGAACGCCCTGCCGGTGTTCATCGCGGGCACCAAGGAGTGGGCGGACAAGTTCACCGAGGCCGGCGTGCCGATCGTCGGTGACGACATCAAGTCCCAGGTCGGCGCCACCATCACGCACCGCGTGATGGCGAAGCTGTTCGAGGACCGCGGTGTCATCCTCGAGCGCACCATGCAGCTGAACGTCGGCGGCAACATGGACTTCAAGAACATGCTGGAGCGCGAGCGCCTGGAGTCGAAGAAGATCTCCAAGACCCAGGCCGTCACCTCGCAGATCCGCGACCGCGAGCTGGGCGCCAAGAACGTCCACATCGGTCCCTCGGACTACGTGGCCTGGCTGGACGACCGCAAGTGGGCGTACGTCCGCCTCGAGGGCCGCGCGTTCGGCGACGTCCCGCTGAACCTGGAGTACAAGCTCGAGGTCTGGGACTCCCCGAACTCCGCCGGTGTCATCATCGACGCCGTCCGCGCCGCCAAGATCGCCAAGGACCGCGGCATCGGCGGCCCGATCCTGTCCGCCTCCTCGTACTTCATGAAGTCGCCGCCGGTGCAGTACTTCGACGACGAGGCCAAGGAGAACGTCGAGAAGTTCATCCGCGGCGAGGTCGAGCGCTGAGCGCAGCGAAGTTCGCGACTGTCGAGCACTGAGCGCTGAGCGCAGCGAGGTTCGCGACTGTCGAGCACTGAGCGCTGAGCACCGGGTGCTGAGCACTGACGGTTCATAACCGCTCGTAGCTCCTCGGAAGGGCCCACGATCTCGGGATCGTGGGCCCTTCACCTTTTCCCGGCGAATGTTTCACGTGAAACGGCGACCGGTTCCGTGGCACCCTGGGCGGGTGGCGATCACCGAGAACGGCAGCACCCACCAGTCCGCGCAGCGCGCCACGCTCCTCCAGCTGCTCCGGGGCCGGGACTTCCGCAGACTGCTGACCGCCCGGGTGCTCTCCCAGCTCTCGGACGGCGTCTTCCAGGTCTCGCTGGCCGCCTACGTCGTGTTCTCCCCGGAGAAGCAGTCCTCCCCCGCCGACATCGCCTCGGTGCTGGCCGTGATGCTGCTGCCGTTCTCGGTGATCGGCCCGTTCGCCGGCGTCCTGCTGGACCGCTGGCGCCGCCGCCAGGTGCTCTACGTCGGCAACCTGGCCCGCTTCGGGCTCGGCCTGGTGACCGGGGCACTGCTCCTGGCCGAGGCGCCGACCTGGCTCTTCTTCGCCTCGGCCCTGCTGGTCACGGCGCTCAACCGATTCATCCTGGCGGGCCTCTCCGCGGCCCTGCCCCGGGTGGTGCGGCAGGACCAGCTGGTCACCGCCAACGCGCTCTCCCCCACCCTCGGCACCGTCGCGGCCGCCCTCGGCGGGGGCATCGGCTTCCTCCTGCACCAGGTGATGACGCCCGGGCCGAAGGCCGACGCCGCGCTCGTCACGGTGGCCGCACTGCTCTACCTGTCGGCCGCGCTGGCCGCCCGCCGGATGGACCGCGACCTGCTCGGCCCCGAGCGCCACGCCGGGCGCCCGGCGCTCGGCCAGGCCCTCCTCCGGGCCGCGGTCGAGCTCGGCGCCGCCGTCCGCCACCTGGTGCGCGACTGCCGGCCCGCCGTGCACGCACTGGCCGCCGTCACCGCGGCCCGGTTCTGCTACGGCGTGCTGATCGTCGTCGTGGTGATGCTCGCCCGGTACACCTTCAACGACCCGGCGGACAGCGCGGCCGGGCTGGTCACCCTCGGCCAGGCGGTCGGCCTGTCCGCCGCCGGGTTCTTCATCGCGGCGGTGGTCAGCCCGTGGTGCTCCCGCCGGCTCGGCCTGGCCGGCTGGATGACGGCCTGCCTGGTCGCGCCGGTGGTGTTCGTCCCGGCGCTCGGGCTGAGCTTCTCGCTGGTGCCGTGCCTGGTGGCCGCGCTGCTGCTCGGGGTCGTCACCCAGGGCACCAAGATCTGCGCGGACACCGTGGTCCAGGAGTCCGTCGAGGACGACTACCGCGGCCGGGTGTTCGCCATCTACGACGTGCTGTTCAACGTCGCCTTCGTGGCCGCCGCGGTCGTCACCGCGCTGGTACTGCCGCTGTCCGGGCGGTCGGTCGTGGTGGTCGTCGGGGTGGCCGCGGTGTACGCGCTGTCGGCGCTGCTGTACTTCCGCGCGGCCCGGCGGCACGAGCCGCTGCCCGGTGACCAGGCCTCCTGAGGTTCCGCGGGGGCTCGAAACCGGGGGCGTCGGAGAGGGTCGCTAAGGTACGTCAGACCTGTCGGAGCGACAGCACTCGGTCACGGGGGACTACCTGATGAGCACACCGCCCGGCCCCTACGGGCCTCCACCCCAGTACGGGCCGCCCCCGCCGGCCGCGCAGTACGGTCCGCCGCCGGGGTACGGGGCGCAGCCGTACGGTCCGCCGCCCCCGCAGGTGCCCGCCCAGCCCGGCCCGCCGGGGTACGGGCCGCCGCCGCCCTCGTACGGGGCTCAGCAGCAGCCGTACGGCGGGCCCCCGCAGCCGGCGCAGCCGTACCCGCCCGCCGGGCCGTACGGCTACCCGCAGCCCGCCCCGGCCGCCGGTGCGCCGGGCGGCAAGCGCACCACCCGCTCGAAGCTGAAGGCCGTCGGCGTTCTGATCGCCGCCGCCGTGGTGGGCGGCGGCTACCTCTTCAGCGGTCCGAGCGTCAGCAGTGCCAAGCCGGGCGACTGCGTCCGGGTGAGCGGCACCCGCGACGTCGAGATCGTCAAGTGCACCGACAGCAAGGCGAATTACCGAGTCCTGTCGAAGTTCGAGGACACCACCGACACCAACCGCTGCCGGCAGACGCCGCAGTCCACCAGCGCCGTCTCCGGCAAGAGCGGCCGCCGCTGGAACAAGAAGCGCTACGTGCTCTGCCTCGGCCCGCTGAAGCCCGCCGGCACCGCACCGGTCGGCGCCTCCTGACCTCCGGCCGGAGTTCCCGTCCGGCCCGTCCGACTTGTCCGTCACCGTTTCCCCGGGGGACCCCTTGTCCGTTCCGCCTCCCCAGATGCCCTACGGCGCCCCGCCGCCGAACGACGCCAACCCGTACGCCGGCGGCAACCCGTACGGCCAGCCCGTCCCGCCCCCGCCGCCGATGAACTACGGCTACCCGCCCGCCGCGCCCACGCCCGACCCGTCGGCGTACGGCTACGGCTACCCGGGCGGCGCCGTCCCGCAGGGCCCGGTCTGCCGCTTCTGCGGCGGCTTCCCCGCCGTGGAGGCCACCGTCCGCGGCCACCAGGGCATCATCGTGATCATGCGGTTCCTGAAGCTGCGGGGGCCGTTCTGCCGCGTCTGCGGCGATGCCACCGTGCGCGACATGTCCGCGAAGACCCTGGTCCAGGGCTGGTGGAGCTACCTCGGCGCGCCGATGACGATCATCACGCTGCTGCTGAACCTGGGCCCGCACAACAAGCTCAAGCAGCTGCCGCCGCCCGCCCCCGGCACCCACGGTCCGCAGCTCGACCCGGGCGTCCCGCTGTCCAAGCGCCCGCACGTGTTCATGCTGCTGCTCCCGGTCGGCTGGATCATCACGGTGATCGCGCTGATCGCCGCGGGCGCGTTCGCCCCCAAGAACGACCCGTACGTGCCCCACCCGATCGTCATGCCCACCGTGTCGGTGCCGCCGATGCCGAGCTTCAGCATGCCGCCGATCCCCGCGCCGACCTTCTCGCTGCCGCCGGACACCTCCGGCAAGCCGCAGGCCCCGGTCCCGGCACCGGCGAGCATCGACTCCGCCAAGGCCGGCGACTGCCTGCGCAACGAGAACGGCACCGGGGCGACGTACGATCCGACCCCCCGGATCACCATGCTGCCGTGCACCGACCAGCGCGCCCAGTACAAGGTGCTCTGGAAGTACCTGGCGACCTCGGACGAGAAGGTCTGCGCGGCCCAGCCGAAGTCCGACAGCAACTACGTCCGCACGAGCACCGGGATGCCGGCGCTGAGCTACGTCCTGTGCCTGCAGTCGATCCACACCTGACCGGGCACGCGCGGAGGGCGGCCACCGCCTCGTCGTGCTCCATCGGGCCGTGCTCCAGCCGCAGTTCGAGCATGTGCTGGTAAGCCTTGCCGACCTGCGGGCCCGGCCGCAGGCCGAGCAGCTCCATGATCTGGTTGCCGTCGAGCGCCGGGCGGATGGCGTCCAGCTCCTCCCGGGCCTTCAGCTCGCCGATCCGCTGCTCCAGGCCGTCGTAGGTGCGCGACAGCGTCGCCGCCTTCTTGCGGTTGCGGGTGGTGCAGTCGGAGCGGGTCAGCTTGTGCAGGCGCTCCAGCAGCGGCCCGGCGTCGGCGACGTAGCGGCGCACCGCGGAGTCGGTCCACTCGCCGCCGCCGTAGCCGTGGAAGCGCAGGTGCAGCTCGACCAGGCGCGAGACGTCCTCGGTGAGCTCCTTGGAGTACTTGAGATCGCGCATCCGCTTGCGGGTCATCTTGGCGCCGACCACCTCGTGGTGGTGGAAGGAGACCCGGCCGTCCGACTCGAAGCGGCGGGTGCGCGGCTTGCCGATGTCGTGCAGCAGCGCGGCCAGCCGCAGGGTCAGGTCGGGGCCGTCCTGCTCCAGGTCGACGGCCTGCTCCAGGACGGTCAGCGAGTGCTCGTAGACGTCCTTGTGCCGGTGGTGCTCGTCGCGCTCCAGGCGCAGCGCGGGCAGCTCGGGCAGGACGTGCCCGGCCAGGCCGGTGTCGACCAGCAGGCGCAGGCCCTTCACCGGGTGGGCGGCCAGCAGCAGCTTGTTGAGCTCGGCCTGGACCCGCTCGGCCGAGACGATGGTGATCCGCTCGGCCATCGCCGTCATCGCGGCGACGACCTCGGGGGCCGGGTCGAAGTCCAGCTGGGCGGCGAAGCGGGCGGCGCGCATCATCCGCAGCGGGTCGTCGGAGAAGGACTCCTCGGGGGTGGCGGGGGTGCGCAGCACCCGGGCCTCCAGGTCGTCCAGGCCGTGGTGCGGGTCGACGAAGCCGCGCCCGGGCAGGTCGACGGCCATCGCGTTGACGGTGAAGTCGCGGCGGACCAGGTCCTGCTCGATGGTGTCGCCGTAGGTGACCTCGGGCTTGCGCGAGGTGCGGTCGTAGGCCTCGGACCGGTAGGTGGTGATCTCGATCAGGAACGAGCCCTGCGGGGTGTCCTTGCGGGCGCCGACCGTGCCGAAGGCGATGCCGACGTCCCAGACCGCGTCCGCCCAGCCCTTGACGAGCTTGAGGACCTGCTGGGGGCGGGCGTCGGTGGTGAAGTCCAGGTCGTTGCCGAGCCGGCCCAGGAGCGCGTCCCGCACGGAGCCGCCGACCAGCGCCAGCCGGTGCCCGGCCGCCTGGAAGCGGCGGGCGATCTCGTCGGCGACCGGCGACACCCGCAGCAGCTCTTGGAGGCCCAGGGTCTGGGCCTCGCTCAGGCCTGGTACGGCCTGGGTGGCGGTGCTGGAAGGATGGGTGAGGGCGGTGGGCTCATTGGCAGTGGACACGGCTCACAAGGGTACGTGCCCGCGCAGGTCAACCGCCCGCGCGTTTTCGGCGTCTCACCCCAAGACCCGCAACACCGCACCCGGTGCCGCATCGTTACCATGCCGGTGAACGAGTTCTCGGGCACCGGACAGGGGATTGCGGTGCCGCGTGCCACCACGGCCGGCCGGGCGACCGGAGGCCGCACTCTTCACGGCCGTCCCACCCGGCTGCTTCGCACGGCTGATCCTCTCGGCCCGCGGCGGCGGTCGCGGCACCGAGCGGCGAACAGCGTCAAGCGAACACCGACAGCAGCAGCGAGCGAGAACGGCGAGGGCGAAACGAGTGAGTGAGCCGGCACGGCACTCGGGCCTGGGGGCGTACGGACGGCCTGGACGGCCCGGGGACCCCGCCGACGGGCGGCGCCCCGGCCGCCGCACGGCCCGGCGGCTCGCGGCCGCCCTGGGAGCCGCGCTGGCGGTGGTCGCGGCCGCCCCGGCCGGCGCACTGCCGGCCGGCGGCAACGCGCCGGCCACGGACGGGTCGGTCTCGGCCGAGTCCCCGGTGATCATGACGATCGACACGGTGGCCCCGCAGGTGGCCAGCCCGAACGGCACGGTGACGATCACCGGGCACGTGACCAACGGCGGCAAGTCGGTCCTCAAGGGCGCCCACGCGGCCGTCCGCAAGCCGTCGCTGGGCAAGCCGCTGCAGCGGCGCAGCGAGCTGCAGAACGTGGTCGCCCGCACCGCCCCGCTCGGCGCGGACGGCATAGAGCTGGACAGCCCGCAGTACGCGCTGCCCGAGCTCGCCCCCGGCCAGAGCCAGGCCTACACCCTCGGTGTCGCGGTCAACGACCTCTCGCTGAACGGCGACGGCGTCTACGAGCTCGCGGTGGACGCCTGGGGCTCGACCGCGGACAACCAGCACGAGCGGGCGCTGGGCATCGCCCGCACCTTCCTGACGTACAGCTCGAACGCCGACGCCCAGCCGACCAGGGTCGCCACGGTCTGGCCGCTGGTGCACGGGCCGGAGCTGGCCGCGCAGACCGTCGCCGAGGGCGAGCAGACGCTCTCGGTGCTGCGCGACGACAGCCTGGCGACCGAGTTCGCCCCGGGCGGCCGGCTGTACGAGCTGGTGGACACCGGCTCGAAGCTGACCGGCCTGACCTGGACGATCGACCCGGACCTGCTGGACACCGCGTTCGCGATGACCAAGGGGTACAAGGTCCAGAAGCCGGGCACCGAGAAGAACGGCAAGCCGGCCAAGGACGACAACGTCGTCAACGGCACCGGGCAGGCGGCCGCGACGGCCTGGCTGGACAAGCTGCGGGCCGCCGTCGCCAAGCCCGGCAACCAGGTCGTGGCGCTGCCGTACGCCGACCCGGACGTCGCCTCGATCGCCCACAACGGCGCCGACCTGGGCGGCATGGGCACCGCCCTGAACAAGGCCGCCACCGCGGGCCGGCTGACCGTCGAGGGCCGGCTGTCCGTGGACACCCGCTCCGACGTCGCCTGGCCCTACCAGGGCTACCTGGACCAGCAGATCGCCGGCGTCGCCAAGCAGGCGGGCAGCGACCTGCTGCTGGTGAACGGCGCGAGCATGCCGGAGCCGGACGCGCTCAACCACACGCCGACCGCGGTGCGCCCGGTCGGCAACGGGCAGAACGCCGTCGTGGCGGACGAGACCGTCTCCGCCCTGTTCGACGGCGACCTGAGCACTCCGCAGGCGCAGACCCTGGCGACCCAGCGCTTCCTCGCCGAGACCTACGCGATCACCCACGAGCAGCCGCAGAACCAGCGCGGCCTGCTGGTCCTGCCGCCGCGCGACCTGACCGTGAGCACCGCCAAGGTGCTGGCGGGCGCCCTCCAGACGGCGGCGGGCGGCAAGTGGGTCGAGCCGGTCAAGCTGGACACCGTGGCGCAGGCCGCGCCCGACCCCGGCGCCGCCACCGCCGTCCCGGCCGCCGCCGACTACCCGGCCAAGGCCCGCGCCACCGAGCTGTCGGCCACCGACCTCAGCAACACCGACAGCGTCCAGTACGACCTCGACACCCTGATGCAGGTGCTCACCCTGCCGCAGCGCGTGCGCGGCCCGTTCAGCGCGGCCATGGTCCGTTCGCTGTCCACCGAGTGGCGCTCCGACGCGCCCGGGGGAGACGCGTACCGCGAAGGCGTGAAGAAGTACCTCGGCGAGCTGACCGGCGCGGTGCAGGTGCCCAAGAAGACGGTCGTCACGCTCGCCGGGAACACCGGCCAGCTCCAGGTCAGCGTCCGCAACGACCTCACCCAGACGGTCACCAACCTGAGCCTGCACCTCGTCTCGCACCAGCAGAACCGGCTGTGGGTCGCCCCGCAGGAGGACCTGGTCATCCCGGCCGCGCAGGGCGTCACCGTGCGGTTCCAGGCCCAGGCCCGCAACAACGGCCCGGTCCAGATGACCGCCCAGCTCTTCACCACCGGGCCCAACCCGCGCCCGTACGGCCAGGCGCAGAACTTCCAGGTGGAGGTCACCTCGGTGACCAACGGCGTGCTGTACGTCTTCGCGGGCGGGGTGCTGCTGCTCCTGCTGGCCGCCCTGCGGTTCTTCCGCCAGCGCAAGCGGCGGGCCGGGCAGCCGCACGAGGACGGCGACCAGCCGATCGGCGACGCCGGGACGGCCGGTCCGGGCGGGGAGCCCGAGGACACCGACGACGCGGACGACGCCGGCGACGCGGACCACGGGGGCCCCGGGGACCACGCCGTCGAGGACGGCCCCGCCGGTGACGATCCCGCGCAGACACCGCGCGGCAGCAGCGCCGATGGCCGGGATCGGACCTCCAGTGATGAGAAGGTTGGTCCTTGATACCGCCGACCCCGCACCCGACCGGGCCGGCCTCCCCCACGAACGCGAAGAGGTGACATGACCGGGCGCAGCGAGGAGCGGCCGCCGGGCCGCGGTGAGAACCGGCCGGGTGCCGAGTCGCCGTCCGGCGACTGGTACGTGGCCGACACCTACGCCCAGGACCCGTACGCCGCCGACGCGTACCGGGCCCCGCAGGACGGCCAGGACCCGTACGGCCTCCGGGCCGCCGGGCCCGCCGCACCGCAGCCGCAGGCCGCCGCGTACGACGTGCCGCCGCAGCTGCCGCCGCAGGCCGGCGGCTACCCCGCGCCGGTCCCGCCGACGCCGTTCGCACCGCCGGTCCCGCCGGTGCAGCCCGGCTGGGACACCCCGGTCGGCTGGCGGGAGCCCGGCGGCGAGGCCCAGGCGGCCGGCGGTCAGTGGGGTGGCGCGGAGCAGCCGCAGCAGCAGTGGGAGCCCGGCCCCGCGCACTCCCGGTGGGACTCCGAGACCACCGAGTACGTCGGCGTGGACGCGCTGTTCGGCAGTGGCCGGGCGGAGGGCGCGGCCCCGCCGCAGGCGCCCCGGCCCGCGCCCGTGCCGCCGGTCGCCCCCGTGCCGCCGGTCGCCCCCGTGCCGTCCGGCCCCGCGCCGTTCCCGCCCGTGGGCGGGTACCCGGCGCAGGAGGGCCGCGGCGACGGGCCGCGCCCGTTCGTGCCCCCGATCGAGTTCGACCCGCCGCTCTCCGAGGAGGAGGCCACCATGCAGGTGGCCGCGGTGGCGCTGCCCCCCGCGGTCGAGCCGCTGGAGGACCTCGCCGCCGAGGAGCACGCCGTACAGGCGCCGCCCGCGGAGTCCGCGCCGGCGGCCGGCGGCGGCAAGGTCGCGAGCCTGCTGAACTCCAGCGCGATCATGGCGGCCGGCACGCTGGTCTCCCGCGGCACCGGCTTCCTGCGCACGATGGTGATCGCGGGCGCGATCGGCATCGCCGTCATGGGCGACTCCTACAACGCGGCGAACACCCTGCCGACCCTGCTGTACATCCTGATCGGCGGCGGCGCGCTGAACGCCGTCTTCGTGCCGCAGCTGGTCCGCAGCATGAAGAACGACGAGGACGGCGGCACCGCCTACGCCAGCCGGCTGCTCACCCTGGTGATGGTCGGCCTCGGCGGCGTGGTGTTCCTCGCCGTGCTCGGGGCGCCCGTCCTGGTGCAGCTGATCGCGCACCCGATGATGGAGAACGCGGCCCGCGCCGAGACCACCGTCGCACTGGCCCGGTACTGCCTGCCCACCATCTTCTTCATGGGCATCCACGTGGTGATGGGCCAGATCCTCAACGCCCGCGGCCGGTTCGGCGCGATGATGTGGACCCCGGTCCTCAACAACATCGTGGTGATCTTCACCTTCGCCGCCTACATCTGGGTCTACGGGGGCTTCAACTCCACCCAGGTGACGCCGGAGAACATCACCCCCGAGGGCGTGCGGCTGCTCGGCCTCGGCACGCTGATCGGCCTGGTCGTCCAGTCGCTGGCGATGATCCCGTACCTGCGGGCGGCCGACTTCCACTTCCGTCCGCGCTTCGACTGGCGCGGCCACGGCCTCGGCAAGGCCGCCCGCCTCGCCAAGTGGACGTTCTTCTTCGTCCTCGCCAACCAGGCCGGCTACCTCGTCATCACCCAGCTGGCCACCGCGGCCGGCAGTGCCGCCGAGCACGGCGGCCACGGTGGCGTCGGCCTCGCCGCGTTCTCCAACGCGCTGCTGATCTGGCAGCTGCCGCAGGCCGTCATCACCGTCTCGATGATGAGCGCGGTGCTCCCCCGGCTCTCCCGGGCGGCGGCCGACGACGACGCCGGCGCCGTCCGCGACGACCTCTCGTACGGGCTGCGCACCACCGCGGTGGCGGTCGTCCCGGCCGCGTTCCTGTTCCTGGCCCTCGGCCCGGCGATCGGCCGCTCGATCTACGCGGTCGGCGGCGGCACCGCCTCCCTGGACAACGCGACCAACGTCGGCCTGATGCTGTCCGCCTTCGCGCTCGGCCTGATCCCGTACTCGGCGCAGTACGTCATGCTGCGCGGCTTCTACGCCTACGAGGACACCCGGACGCCGTTCTCCAACACCGTCTGGGTGGCGGCCTGCCAGGCCGGCTTCTCGCTGGTCTGCTGGTTCGCCCTGCCGCCGCAGTGGACGGTGACCGGCATGGCCTTCGGCTACGGCCTCGCCTACGCCGTCGGGGTGACGGTCGCGGCGCCGAAGCTGAAGAAGAAGATCGGCGGGCTGGACACCAAGAGCATCGGCCGGACCTACAGCCGCCTGGCCGCCGCGTGCGTCCCGGCCGCCCTGGTCGGGCTCGGCGTCAGCCTGGCGGTCCAGCGCGCGCTCGGCGGCTGGCCGGGCAGCGTCGCCTCGGTCGTCGTGGCGGGCGGCCTCCAGCTGGCCGTGTTCGTGCTCATCGCGAAAAGGCTCCGGATCGAGGAGCTCAACGCCATGCTCGGCATGGTGCGCGGCCGGCTCGGCCGCTGACCCGACGCACCAACCGGCCGGACCAGCCGACGCCCTGAGCGGGCGTCAACCGTGAGGATCGGCTCACGGGCCGGTCCGGCCCGGCACCGGGCCGCCACCCGCACCGGGACCGCCCGGCCCCGCTGGTGGCGGCCCGGTGTCGGTTCTGCACCACATCTCTCCACCTCCAGGCAACCGAGCGGCCCCCTCAGCGGTCGTACCCGGTGGAGAAGAGTGGGCACAATTGTCCTGGAGCACAGGGCCGCCAACCCGCGGGCTCCAGCGACTCTCTCAGCCGGGGCGACACAAGGGGAGGCAGGACCACGGTGGCTGATGGCACCAAGGCGGTCGTCGACACGTCAGCAGCTGACGCGGCGGCGGACGACGCCGCACTGGCCGCGGCGATCGACGAGCTCGCGGGCGCGAAGACCGCCCCGGGCGACGACGTCCCCTCCTCCGGCACCTGCGCCCCGGACGGCCCGGCGGCCACCGCCGACTCCGGCTCTCCCGCCGACGGCACCTCGGCCGACGAGGACGCCTCGGTCGGTGAGGAGGCGTCGATCGGCGAGGAGACTTCACTCGGTGAGGCGGCCTCGCTCGGTGAGGAGACTTCGGAGATCACCGCGCCGCTCTCGGTCGACGAGATCGCCGCCGAACTCGCCGCCGGCGGCAAGGCGAAGAAACCGGCCGGGGCCCCGCAGGCGGCCGACGGCACCCCCCGCCGCGCACCCACCGACCCGCAGCCCACCCTCGACCCGCGCGACACCTCCACCCTCCCCCGCACCCTCCCCGCCCCGATGCGGCACAGCGGCGACAAGATCGGCCACCGGTACCGGCTGGAGGAGTGCATCTCCCACACCGAGACCTTCAGCAGCTGGCGCGCCGTCGACGAGAAGCTGCGCCGGGCCGTCGGCGTCCACCTGATGGCCTCCGGCCACCAGCGCGCCCGCAAGGTGCTCGCCGCCGCCAAGTCCGCCGCCCTGCTCGGCGACCCGCGCTTCGTCCAGGTCCTGGACGCCGTGCAGGAGGGAGAGCTGGTCTACGTCGTGCGGGAGTGGCTGCCGCACGCCTCCGACCTCGCCAAGCTGCTCGCCGGCGGCCCGATGGAGCCGCACGAGGCGTACCAGATGGTCCGCCAGGTGACCGACGCGGTCGCCGCCGCCCACCGGCGCGGCCAGGCCCACCTGCGGCTCACCCCCCGCTGCGTGCTGCGCACCGACAGCGGCCAGTACCGGATCAACGGCATCGCGGTGGACGCCGCCCTGCGCGGGCTGCCCGCCGAGGGCGACACCGACGACGCCGAGCGCGCCGACACCCGTGCCATCGGCGCGCTGCTGTTCGCCGCGCTCACCCACCGCTGGCCCTACCCGGAGGACCGCTACGACCTCCAGGGCCTGCCCAAGGGCCTCCAGAACGCCGCCCCCGACCAGGTCAGGGCCGGCGTCCACAAGGGCCTGTCCGAGCTCGCCGCGCGCGCCCTGTTCGACCACCCGCCGCACCACGCCCAGCCGATCACCACGCCGGAGGAGCTGGCCAAGGCGATCGCGCTGATGCCCCGCATCCGCCAGCCCGAACCCGAGCTGCCCGTCTTCACCCCGCCGCCCCGGCACAACACCCACGCCCTGCCGACCGCGCCCAACCCGACCCGGGTCATCGACGGTCCCGTCGTGCCGCCGCTGCCGCCGCAGGCCCGTCCCCGTCCGTCCGCCGTCCGCCGCACCCGGCGCCGGCTGCGCCGGGTGGTCAAGGCGACGGCCTGGACGGTCGCCCTGGGCGCCATCGGCGTCGCCTCCTGGCAGGCCGTCGACCACCTGCGCAACAACGGCTCGGCCATCGCCGCCCCGCAGCCGTCGGTCAGCACCGCCGCACCGAGCGCGCACGCGGCCACGCACACGCCGGTCCCGATCCCCGTCAAGGACGCGATCTCGTACAACCCGAGGGGCGACTCCCCGGAGTCCACCTACCTGCTCCCGAAGGTCTTCGACGGCGACCCGAACACCTCCTGGGTGACCAAGAGCTACGTCGACCCGTTCGGCCCCAAACCCCCGCTCAAGGACGGCACCGGCCTGCTCATCGACCTCGGTTCGCCGCAGTCGGTCAGCTCGGTGAACGTCCAGTTCGGCGGCCTCCACACGGCCGAGCTGCGGGTGCCGAACGCCCAGGCCTCCGCCAACCCGGCCTCGGCCCAGCCCGAGGCCTACACGGTGCTGGACAAGCAGAGCGGCTCCACCGTCGACTTCACCCTCACCAGCCCGACGACCACGCGCTACCTCTTGATCTGGCTGACCAGTCTGCCCAAGGATCCGAATGACAGCGGCAGGTACCGTGGGCAGGTCAACGAGGTCAAGGTCTTCGGCTGACCGGACGACCGCGCACACCGACGGCAAGGGCAGGTGACAGTGGCGGACGACGACGCGACGCTGCTCGCGCGGCACGTCGCCGGCGACCCGGACGCCTTCGGGCAGCTGGTGAACCGCCACCGCGACCGGCTCTGGGCGGTCGCCCTGCGCACGCTGGGCGACCGGGAGGAGGCGGCCGACGCGCTCCAGGACGCCCTGGTCTCCGCCTTCCGCGCCGCACCCGGCTTCCAGGGCCGCTCCGCCGTCACCACCTGGCTGCACCGGATCGTGGTCAACGCCTGCCTGGACCGCGCCCGCCGCAGCGCCACCCGCCGCACCAGCCCGCTGGACGACGACCCGCAGCGGCTGGACACCCTGGTCGGCGCCGCCGAGCCCGCCGACTCCCCCGTCGTCCGGGCCGAGGTGCACCGCGAGGTGACGGCGGCGCTCGCCGAACTGCCCGCCGACCAGCGGGCCGCCCTGGTCCTGGTCGACATGCAGGGCTACCCGGTCGCCGAGGCCGCCGAGCTGCTGGGCGTGCCGGTCGGCACGGTGAAGAGCCGCTGCGCCCGGGGCCGGGCCCGCCTGCTGCCGCTGGTCCGCCACCTCCGCGAGGGCGGCGGAGGCGATGTTCCACGTGAAACGGCGTCCGCCCCGGGCGCCGCACCACCACGGCGGAACGCGCCGGGGAATGCGCCGAAGAAGGCGCCGGGGAACCCAAGTGGCGCCCGCACCGTCACAGGAACAGGCCCCGACAACGGCCGGACGATTCTGGAAGGAGACGCGAGCACGCGATGACGGTCCCCTTCTCCTCCCCCGACCCGTCCGACCCCACCGACTCCTCCGGGTCCCACCCCTCCGTCGACGAGCTCGCCGACCTCACCGAGGAGCTGATCGAGGACGCCGCCGCCGTCGAGGCCCTGCACCGGCACCTGGCCGGCTGCGCCGAGTGCCGCGAGACCGTTGATGCGCTCGGCGAGGTCCGGGCGCTGCTGGGCGGGGTCGAGGCCCCGCCGATGCCGGCCGACGTCGCGGCCCGGCTGGACGCCGCCCTCGCCGACGAGGCCGCCCGGCGCGACGCCTCCGACGGGCCGTACGAGGCCCCCGGGAGCACGCGCGGACCCGCCGCCCCGACCCCGCCGCCCCGACCCGCCACGGCGCCCGCAGCGCCACCCGCGCGGGCCGTCGGCGCCACCGGTCCCGGCCGTCCCCGCTCCCGGCGGCGGCGTGCCGGTCTCCTGCTCGGTGCCGCCGCCGCGCTCGCCGCGATCGGCCTCGGCGGCGCACTGCTGTACCCGGCGGACTCCGGCTCCCAGAAGTCGGCCTCCTCGGCCGCCGCGCCGGCCACCGCCGACGCCGGGCACAGCTCCAAGGGCGGACACGCCCTGGGCGGGGGCACCGAGTACCGCGACGACCAGCTCGCCGCCCAGGTCCAGAAGCTCCTGGCCGGCTCGGGCACCGTCGTGGGCTCGCCCCCGAACGGCGTCGCCAAGCCCTCCGCCGCGGCACCGGCCGAAGGGCGGCAGCCGCTCACCTCGGAGCCGGCGCCCGGAGCCGGCCGGACCTGCCAGGCTCCGGACGCGGCCACGGGCACGCCGCTGGCCACCGACCACGGCACGTACGCCGGGTCCCCGGTGGAGGTCCTGGTCTACTCCGTGCCCGGCAAGCCCGGCGAGGTCGACGTCTACCTGCAGTCCCCCGCCTGCACGGTCGTGCTGCACCGCGAGGTCCCCGCCCATTGACCGGCCCGGCCCCGGTGGTGCTTCCGGAACTCCTCCGGAACCCTCCCGGAACCCGTCCGGTTCCCGTGCGATCGACGCCCGGGCCGCCACGCCGCTTCCGGAGTGCGGGCACCTGGTACTGATCCGCCTGGGAATGCGAGACACTGGTCAGTCGTTGTCCCGGGCGGCGGAGCAGGACCGCCCTCCCCGCAGCAAACGCGGGTCGCGATGCTAACCAGGAGATGCAGTGAGCGACGTCCGTAACGTGATCATCATCGGTTCCGGCCCGGCCGGCTACACCGCCGCGCTCTACACGGCCCGTGCCTCCCTGAAGCCGCTGGTCTTCGAGGGTGCCGTCACCGCCGGTGGTGCGCTGATGAACACCACCGAGGTCGAGAACTTCCCGGGCTTCCGGGACGGCATCATGGGCCCGGAGCTGATGGACAACATGCGCGCCCAGGCCGAGCGCTTCGGCGCCGAGCTGGTCCCGGACGACATCGTCGCGGTCGACCTCACCGGTGACATCAAGACCGTCACCGACTCCGAGGGCAACGTGCACCGGGCCCGCGCCGTGATCGTCACCACCGGCTCCCAGCACCGCAAGCTGGACCTGCCGAACGAGGACAAGCTCTCCGGCCGCGGCGTCTCCTGGTGCGCGACCTGCGACGGCTTCTTCTTCCGCGACCAGGACATCGCGGTCGTCGGCGGCGGTGACACCGCCCTGGAGGAGGCCACCTTCCTGTCCCGCTTCGCCCGCAGCGTCACGATCATCCACCGGCGGGACACCCTGCGCGCCTCCAAGGCGATGCAGGAGCGCGCCTTCGCCGACGAGAAGATCCGCTTCGAGTGGGACAGCGCGGTCGAGGCCATCCACGGCGACCCGAAGCTGAGCGGCGTGACCCTGCGCGACACCACCACCGGCGAGACCCGCGAGCTGGACGTCACCGGTCTGTTCATCGCGATCGGCCACGACCCGCGCACCGACCTGTTCAAGGGCCAGCTGGACCTCGACGCCGAGGGCTACCTCAAGGTCGAGGCCCCCTCCACCCGGACCAACATCCCGGGCGTGTTCGGCGCCGGCGACGTCGTCGACCACACCTACCGCCAGGCCATCACCGCGGCCGGCACCGGCTGCTCGGCCGCCCTGGACGCCGAGCGCTACCTCGCCGCGCTGGACGACCTGGAGGCCAAGGCCGCCGCCGTCGCGGTCTGAGTCCCGCCGCACCGACCGATCCCCCCGCGGGGGTGCCACCCGGTGTTCCACGTGGAACACCCCCGCTCCGGCCAGGCAGAAACAGAACGGGTCCGCCCGTTGTTCTCCTGGCAGCAGCCCTCACCGTCCGAACCCGAGGAGTCCCCGTGGCCGGCGCCACCACCACCGTCACCGACGCGACGTTCCAGGCCGACGTCCTGGACAGCGACAAGCCCGTCCTGGTCGACTTCTGGGCCACCTGGTGCGGCCCGTGCCGCCAGGTCGCCCCGATCCTGGAGGAGATCGCGGCCGAGCACGGCGACAAGCTGACCATCGCCAAGCTCGACGTGGATGCCAACCAGGTGACGGCCGCCCAGTACAACGTCATCTCGATCCCGACCCTGATCGTGTACAAGGGCGGCGAGCCGGTGAAGTCCATCACCGGTGCCCGTCCGAAGGCCGCGCTGCTGCGCGAGCTGGCCGAGTACATCTAGGTCCTCGACCACCTGCGGAGGGGGGGGGGGGGCCCCCCCCCCCGGGCCCCCCCCCCGGGGGGGGGGGGGGGCGCCCCCCCGCCGCCGGCGGGCGCGGGGGCGAGCGCCCGCCCGCCGGGG
>NZ_JBHWGV010000039.1:53065-57062 GCF_042732955.1 Kitasatospora sp. NPDC059747
CGGGGCCCCCGCCCCCCGCCGGGGGGGCGGCGGGGGGGGCCCCATAAAATTTGGCCCCCCCCCCCCCGGGGGGGGGGGCCCCCCCCCCCCGGGGCCCCCCCCGCCTCCGTCGTTTCCGGCACGGCCCCCGGCCGGCGGCGGCCCGGATCAGAACGGCCGCAGAGCCGGCTCCTTGCGGGCGCCGCCGAGCAACCGCTCCAACGCCACTTCCACATCGCCGCGCCAGGACAGCGTGGTCCGGGCCTCCAGCCGCAGCCGCGGGTAGCGGGCGTGCGGCCGGACCGTCTTGAAGCCCACCGCGAGCAGGTGGTCGGCCGGGAGCACGCAGCTCGTCGGCACCCGTCCCGTCGCACCGAAGGCCTCGATCGCGCGCACGCCGCGCCCCACCAGGTCCTTGGCCACCGTCTGCACGAGCACCCGGCCCAGCCCCTGCCGCTGGTAACCCGGCAGCACCCGGCTGACCATCAGCTGGACCGCGTCCGGCGACACCGGACTGGTCGGGAAGGACTGCGAGCGCGGCACGTAGGCCGGCGGCGCGTAGAGCACGAACCCGGCGGGCTGGTCGTCCACGTAGACGATCCGGCCGCAGGAGCCCCACTCCAGCAGCACCGCGGAGATCCACCCCTCCTTCTCCAGCTCGGGCTTGCCGGACTCCACCGCCGCCTTCCCGCTCACCGGGTCCAGCTCCCAGAACACGCAGGAGCGGCAGGTCGTCGGCAGATCCGCGAGGTTGTCCAGCGTCAGCGGAGCGATCCGGCGTCCCATGCCCCGCACCTCCTCGTCCACTCCACAGTCGAGCATTCCCCCCGAACGCCGATGGGTGCATGTTTCACGTGAAACAGCACTCACGCGGAACATGCACCCATCGGGTCACGCCTCTTCGACCGGCCTCAGCCCTGCGACAGCCGCAGTCCGTCCTCGCCCGGGGCCAGGCTGTCCAGGATCCGGTTCAGGTCCTCGACCGAACCGAACTCCAGCACCACCTTGCCCTTGCCGAGCTTGCCGCCGCGCTGCGTCACCTCGACCTTGACCCGGGTGTCGAAGCGGTCCGACAGCCGGCTCGCCAGGTCGTTGAAGGCCGGGGAGTTCAGCTTGCCCGCCTTCGGCGCCTGGCGCTTCGGCTTCTCCTCCAGGCCCATCAGCTTGACGATCTCCTCGGTGGTCCGCACCGAGAGGCCCTCGCGGTTGATCCGCGCGGCCAGCTCCTCCTGCCGCTCCGGGTCCGCCAGGCTCACCAGCGCCTTGGCGTGCCCGGCCGACAGCACCCCGGCGGCCACCCGGCTCTGGACCGCGGGCGGGAGCTTCAGCAGCCGCAGCGTGTTGGTGACGTGCGGACGCGAGCGGCCGATCCGGTCCGCGAGCTCGTCATGGGTGCAGGAGAAGTCCCCCAGCAGCTGGTCGTAGGCGGCCGCCTCCTCCAGCGGGTTCAGCTCCGCCCGGTGCAGGTTCTCCAGGAGGGCGTCCAGCAGCAGCTTGTCGTCCTCGGTGGCCCGGACGATCGCCGGGATCCGGTCCAGCCCCGCCTCCCGGGAGGCGCGCCAACGGCGCTCGCCCATGATCAGCTCGTAGCGCTCCGGCCCGACCTGGCGCACCACGACCGGCTGGAGCAGACCCACCTCCTTGATGGAGGCGACCAGCTCGGCCAGCTTGTCCGGGTCGAAGACATCACGCGGCTGACGCGGGTTGGGCGTGATCCCGTCGATCGGCAGCTCGGCGAAGAATGCCCCGGGCACCGGCGCCGGCTGCTCCCGCAGGCTCTCCACGGCCACCCTGGCGGCCACCGTTCCGCGACCGCCCGGCAGTACCGGCACGGCCGTCGGCGAGACGGCTCCGGTCGCCACCACCGAGGCCGGCCCGGGCACGGCCGTGGCGGGCTGCCCCGCAGCCCCGCCGTCCGTCGGCGCCGCGGGGCCGATCAGCGCCCCGAGCCCCTTACCCAGACCCCTGCGACCACCACTCACTGCTGACCCTCCGTCGTACCGTGCTGTGCCACCGGGGCGCCGTGCCCCGTACCGCTGCCGCTGCGCTGCTGGCCCACCAGTGAGCCCCCGGCCTGGCCCACCGCACGCAGCGCGAGCTCCCGGGCGGCCTCCAGGTAGGAGAGCGCACCGGTGGAACCCGGGTCGTAGGTGAGCACCGTCTGACCGTAGCTGGGCGCCTCCGAGATGCGCACCGAACGCGGGATCGCCGTGCTCAGCACCTCCTGCGGGAAGTGGGTCCGGACCTCGTCGGCCACCTGGGCGGCCAGCCTGGTCCGGGCGTCGTACATGGTGAGCAGGATGGTCGAGACGTGCAGCGAGGGGTTGAGGTGCGCGCGCACCAGCTCGACGTTGCGCAACAGTTGGCCGAGGCCCTCCAGCGCGTAGTACTCGCACTGGATCGGGATCAGCACCTCCTGGCCGGCCACCAGGGCGTTGACCGTCAGCAGGCCCAGCGAGGGCGGACAGTCGATCAGGATGTAGTCCAGCGGCTGCTCGTAGGCGGCGATGGCGCGCTGGAGGCGGCTCTCCCGGGCCACCAGCGACACCAGCTCGATCTCCGCGCCGGCCAGGTCGATGGTGGCGGGGACGCAGAAGAGCCCCTCGACGTCCAGCACCGGCTGCACCACGTCGGCGAGCGGCTTGCCCTCCACGAGGACGTCGTAGATCGACGGCACCTCGGCGTGGTGGTCGATGCCGAGGGCGGTGGAGGCGTTGCCCTGCGGGTCGAGGTCGACGACCAGGACGCGCAGTCCGTGCATCGCGAGCGAGGCGGCCATGTTGACGGTGGTCGTCGTCTTGCCGACCCCGCCCTTCTGGTTGGCGACCACGATCACCCGGGTCGCGGCGGGCCTGGGAAGGCCCTCACCCGCCCGGCCGATCGCCTGGACCGCAGCCTGGGCAGCACGCGCGATGGGCGTGTCATCGATCTGGTCGATGGTCTCCGAGTCCTGCATGGGGGTCAGTGTTTCACGTGAAACCGGAGCGGCAACAGTCGCAGCCCGGCCGCGACTCAGGATTCCGGAGAGCAAGGAGCGACGTTTCACGTGAAACACCATGCCCGCTATGTCGGAAATCTGACGTTGCGACACTCCGGTGACCGTACAGCGGCCCGCTCTTCACCTCAATGACGACGGGCGGGTGGCCCTCCCGAACAGGGAGGGCCACCCGCCCGTCGTGGCGAGTGTCGAGCGTCACCCGGGGTCAGCGGCCCCGGCGGCGCCCGCCCCGGCCGCGCTCACCGGTGCGGGGGGCCGCGGTCCGGCCCGCCCGGGCCGCCTTGGCCCGCCGGGTCGCCGCCTTCACCCCGCCGGGGCTCTCCCCCGCCTTGACCTGGACCACCCGGGTCGAGGTCTCCAAGGTGCCCTCACCGACCGAGATGACGCTCCACTCGACCGCGCCGAGCTTGGTCAGCCCGGCCCGCGAGTCGGCCAGCTCCTGCTCGGCGCTGTCGCCCTTGAGCGCCAGCATCTGCCCGTGCGGGCGGAGCAGGGGCATGCCCCAGCCGGCCAGCCGGTCCAGCGGGGCCACCGCCCGGGCGGTCACCACGTCCACCGCGAGCTTGCCGACCATCTCCTCGGCCCGGCCGCGGAGCACGGTGACGTTCTCCAGGGCCAGCTCGCGGACGACCTCCTCCAGGAAGGTGGTCCGCCGCAGCAGCGGCTCCAGCAGCGTCACCGAGACGTCCGGACGGGCCAGCGCCACCGGGATGCCCGGCAGACCGGCGCCGGAGCCGACGTCGCACAGGGTGGTGCCGGCCGGCAGCAGCTCGGCGAGCACCGCGCAGTTCAGCACGTGCCGGTCCCAGAGCCGGGGCACCTCGCGCGGCCCGATCAGCCCGCGCTGGACGCCCGCGGTGGCCAGCAGCTCGGTGTAGCGGACCGCGGCGTCGAAGCGCTCGCCGAAGACCTCCCGGGCGGCGGCCAGCTCCTCCCGCTGGCGGGCCCGGAAGCCGGCAATGTCCAGCATGAGGCGGCTGCGCTCACCGGTCTCCCGGTGGACGGCCAACCGGGTCAGCT
>NZ_JBHWGV010000039.1:57072-75552 GCF_042732955.1 Kitasatospora sp. NPDC059747
GGGGGGGCCATCTTGGGGGGTGTCGGGGCCGGGGGGGGCCCGGGGCCCGCGCACCCCGGCGGGGGGGGCGGGGGGCCCCGCGGGGCCCCCCCCCGCGGCGGGCGGCGCGGCGCCCTCACCCTCAGCGGCCGGATTGACGGCACCCGCCCCCGGCTGGCCGTCAGCCGTGCTCTCCGTGTCCATCTCGACCTCTCCGATCCCCGGATCCACCGACCCGCTCTCCCGCACAGTTCCACGTGAAACATCTGTCGCCGGGCCACCGCCCCGCGAAGGGACGACGACCCCGCCCGCACGAGGCGGACGGGGTCGCGTCCTGTGAAGCGCACCGGTCGCCGGGGCGACCGGTCGTCGACCTGTCGGCCTCAGGCCGGCAGCACGACCACGCACCGCTGGGGCTCTTCGCCCTCGGACTCGCTGCGCAGACCCGCCGCGGCGACCGCGTCGTGGACCACCTTGCGCTCGAAGGGCGTCATCGGCCGCAGCTTGACCTGCTCGCCCGTGCGCTTGGCCTGCTCGGCCGCCTTGGCGCCGAGCGCGGCCAGCTCCTCCCGCTTGCGGGCCCGGAAGCCGGCAATGTCCAGCATGAGGCGGCTGCGCTCACCGGTCTCCCGGTGGACGGCCAACCGGGTCAGCTCCTGCAGGGCCTCCAGCACCTCACCGTCCTGGCCGACCAGGCGCTGGATCGCCCGGTCGTTGCCGTCGCTGACGATGGAGACCAGGGCGCGGTCGCCCTCGACGTCCATGTCGATGTCACCGTCGAGGTCGGCGATGTCGAGCAGACCCTCCAGGTAGTCCGCCGCGATGTCGCCCTCCTGCTCCAGACGGGAGATGAGGCTCTCGTCGGCGCTGGCGGCGGCCTCGGCCTCGACGGCGGAGGTGGTGCCTTCCGTCACTGATGGACTCCTTCGGAGATGAGGCCCAGGTTGGGTGGGCCGGGAACGAAGCTCTGGACGAAGCCGGTCAGGACTTCTTCTTCGGCCGCTGGCCGCCGCGCTTCGGCTGCTGACGGGCGGTGCCGGGCTTGGCGCCGCCGGGTCGGGAGGTGCCGGGCTTGGCGGCGGCCGGCGTGGCGCTGCCGGCGTCGGCCGGAACGGCGTCCGCGGGCTCCTCCTCCGCCGGGGCGTCCTTGGTCAGGCTCGCGGTCTGGCCGCCGGTGTGCTGGCGCTGGGCCTTGGTCTGCTTGCGCGGCTGCTGGCGACGCGCCTGCACCGACTCCTCGACCGTCGCGGAGGCCTCGGCGGCCGCGGTGAGGGCCGCCTTCGACGGGGGCAGCATGCCCCACAGGGCACCCTTGATCTCCGAGCCGTCCGGGTTCAGGCGACCGGCCTTCTTGAGGCGCACCTGCCGCTCGTCCCAGGCCTTGCTGCCCGGAGTCGGGTTGTTGCGGATGACGATCAGCTGCTGGCCCATCGACCAGACGTTGGTGGTCAGCCAGTAGACCAGGACACCGACCGGGAAGTTGATGCCCATGACGGCGAACATGAGCGGGAAGACGTACATCAGCATCTTCTGCTGCTGCATGAACGGCGTCTTCACCGTGAGGTCGACGTTCTTGGTCATCAGCTGGCGCTGGGTGATGAACTGCGACGCCGACATCATGATGATCATCACCGCGGTGACGATCTTGACGCTGGTCTCACCGCTGCTGACGAAGGTCGCGGAGAGCGGGGCACCGAAGATGTGCGCCTTGCCGGCGCTCAGCAGCAGGTCGCCGTGGATGACGCCGATGTCGTGGCCCTTGGCCACGTTGGCGAGCACACCGTAGAGAGCGGTGAAGAACGGCGCCTGGACGATGATGGGAAGGCAGCTGGAGAACGGGTTGGTACCCGCATCCTTGTACAGCTTCATCATCTCTTCGGACTGGCGCTGCCGGTCGTTCTTGTAGCGCTCCTGGATGGCCTTCATCTTCGGCTGGATCGCCTGCATGGCCCGGGTCGCCTTGATCTGCTTCACGAAGAGCGGGATCAGGCAGATCCGGATGACGACCACCATCGAGGCGATGGACAGACCCCAGGCCCAGCCACCGTCCGGGTCGAAGACGTTGCTGTACAGCGTGTGGAACTGGACGATGATCCAGGACACCGCTGTGTACAAGGGGTTCAGGAAGGAGAAGGTCACCGGTCAGGCTCCTTGGACATGAGGATCGGCCGCTCGGGGCCAATGGTCGCCGGGCCCTCGGGGGCCGGACCGGCGGGGTTGGTGGCCACCGGCGCCCCGGTGGCGGACCGGCTGCTCAGCCGGTCTCGCAACCGGCGGTGCCACACCGGGTGCTTGCGCGGCGGGACGTGATCGACCCCGCCGGGGCTCCACGGATTGCAGCGCAGGATGCGCCAGACGGTCAGCCCGCCGCCCTTGACCGCCCCGTGCACCTTCACGGCCTCGAAGCCGTAGTGCGAACAGGAGGGGTAGTAGCGGCAGACCGGACCGAGCAGTGGGCTGATCGTCCACTGGTAGACCCTGATCAGACCCATCAGCAGGTACTTCATCGCCCTGCTCCCGTCGGCGCCATCGTGGCGGGCTCCGCCTTCAGCAACCGCTTGAGCGCCGCGTCCAGGTCGCGTTCGAGGTCCTGGTACGAGGCGGACGCGGCCTGGGGCAGCGCACGCACCACTATCAGGCTACCGGCGGGCAGCCTGGACAGACGATCACGTACGAGGTGGCGCAACCGGCGCTTGACCAGGTTGCGAACGACCGCCGGGCCAACGGCCTTGCTCACGACGAAACCCGCACGCGCCGAAGGAGTCCCCTCGGCGACGTGCGGGCGGGAGTCGCTGGTCCGGTCGGCCTGGCCCTTGGGGTCACCGTCTCTGCTGAGATGGACGACCAACAGGGGCCGGCCGGCCCGACGACCGCGTTTCACCGCGGTCGCGAAGTCCTGGCGCCGCCGCAGCCGATTCTCGGAGGGCAGCACAACAGACTCTGTCGTGGATCAGGCGGACAGACTGGCGCGGCCCTTGCCACGGCGGGCGGCCAGGATGGCGCGGCCGGCGCGGGTACGCATACGCAGCCGGAAGCCGTGGGTCTTCGCGCGACGACGGTTGTTCGGCTGGAAGGTGCGCTTGCTCACTCGGGGGCTCCTGAGGTGAATCGTAGGATGACGGGAAGTCGCTTGGCCGTCACCGTGCGTCCGCGTGATCTCCCCTGATTCGGAAATCCGGCCCGTTTCCCCAGTTCGGCTGGGGTTTGAGGCAATCCACGGCGCCCGTGCTGCGCGCCTTATGGAGCGGGTGGACCCGCGGACATGCGGCAGCGGCCATCGACAACTCGACCTGGTTACGGTACGCGGGACGGGGCACGAGGGTCAAACCAGCCGTCCCGGACGGCCCGGCTCGTCCGGTTTGCCCACAGCCTGTGGACAACGACTTGATCCGGCTCTGTTCGCTGACTACCGTTGCAGGACTTGTCTGGTTTGTTCTTGGAAAGCGTGCACCAGTGGCTGATGTCAACAGCGACCTCGTCCCGGTCTGGGCGAGGGTCGTCGAGCGGCTGGTCAACGACCCGGACGTCGGCGAGATGGACAAGCAGTGGGTGCAGCGCACCCAGCCGATGTGGATGATGCACGACACCGCCCTGCTGGCGACCCCGAACGAACGGGCCAAGCAGGTGCTGGAGGGCCGGCTGCTGCCGCAGCTGACCGAGGCCCTCAGCCGTGAACTCAGCCGCCCGGTGCGCATCGCCGTGATGGTCGATGCCAACGCCGTCCCCACGACCCCCGCGCCGGCCCCCCACGCCCCCGTGGAGCCCTACCCGGGCCCCGTCCAGGACGACGGCTACGGCGGCCAGGGCTACCAGCAGCCGTACGAGCAGGACTACGACCGCCCCCGGTACGACACCGGCGGCTACGAGCAGCGCCCCGCGCCCTACGGCGGTCCGGCGGCGCCCCACTCCTGGTCCGGCTACCAGGACCACGACAGCCAGTACCACGACATCGAGGACGAGCCCGCGCCCCGTGCGGTGCAGCGCCCGATGCCCGGCCCGCCCGCGACCACCCAGGGCGACCTCTTCGGCGGCGCCTACGGCCCCGGCCCGAACGAGCAGCCCCGCACCACCGGCGGCCGCCGCTCGCCCGGCGCACGCCCCGGTGGCGGGCGCCCGTCCGACAAGCCCGCGCCGGAGCGCGCCCTCGAGCGCCCCGCGGTGCCCGGCGTGCCCGCGCCCCCCGGGGCTCCCCCGGCCGGCGGCTCGCGCAAGGACGAGCCGGCCGCCCGGCTGAACCCCAAGTACCTCTTCGACACCTTCGTCATCGGCGCGAGCAACCGCTTCGCGCACGCGGCGGCGGTCGCGGTCGCCGAGGCCCCGGCCAAGGCGTACAACCCGCTCTTCATCTACGGCGAGTCCGGGCTGGGCAAGACTCACCTGCTGCACGCCATCGGGCACTACTCGCGCAGCCTCTTCCCGGGCACCCGCGTGCGGTACGTGTCCTCGGAGGAGTTCACCAACGAGTTCATCAACTCGATCCGGGACGGCAAGGCGGACACCTTCCGCAAGCGCTACCGGGACATGGACATCCTGCTCGTGGACGACGTGCAGTTCCTCGCGCAGAAGGAGTCCACGCAGGAGGAGTTCTTCCACACCTTCAACACCCTGCACAACGCGAACAAGCAGATCGTCCTCTCGTCGGACCGGCCGCCCAAGCTGCTGACCACGCTGGAGGACCGGCTGCGCAACCGCTTCGAGTGGGGTCTGATCACCGACGTCACCCCGCCGGAGCTGGAGACCCGGATCGCGATCCTCCGCAAGAAGGCGATCCAGGAGCAACTCAACGCCCCGGCCGACGTGTTGGAGTTCATCGCGTCCCGGATCACCCGCAACATCCGGGAGTTGGAGGGCGCCCTCATCCGGGTCACCGCCTTCGCCAACCTCAACCGGGCGCCGGTGGACCTGGAGCTGGCCGGCATCGTCCTCAAGGACCTGATCCCGGGCGGGGACGAGGACGCGGGCCCCGAGATCACCGCGCAGGTCATCATGCAGCAGACCGCGGCCTACTTCGGGCTGGGCGTGGACGACCTCTGCGGATCCTCGCGCAGCCGCGTGCTGGTGACCGCACGTCAGATCGCGATGTACCTGTGCCGGGAGCTCACCGACCTGTCGCTGCCGAAGATCGGCGCGCAGTTCGGCGGCCGCGACCACACCACGGTGATGCACGCGGACCGCAAGATCCGCTCGCTGATGGCGGAGCGGCGCTCGATCTACAACCAGGTCACCGAGCTCACCAACCGCATCAAGAGCTAGTACTCCCGGGGCCGTTGGGTCCGCCGCCGGCACTTCTGCGGAAGGCCGGCCGCGGCGCGACCCGCCGAGGGCGTCAGGGGCGATCCTGACGCCCTCTTGGCATATCCACAGGTGTGCATCACCCGAATGCGGGGCAGGGATGCCTCGACGGATGCTCCGCCAGTCCACAGTCGGCGTCGAACATCTGACCGGTGATTCGAAAACCGGCAGCGCAGGGGGCGCTCGTCCACAGGTGACGGGCTTTCTCCACCGTCCACAGGGCGCGACGCCCGAAGTTATCCAGAATTCCTCCACAGGCGGGCCGCCGCTACGCTCTTCCGCGCAGGTCAGGTGCCTGTGGACTTGTGCACAACCGTTATCCACAGGGTGTGGACAATTGACGGGCCGCCAGTGGGCCGTTCGGGTTATCCACCGCTCGTCCCCAGGATCGGGGCGGTTATCCCCAGGTTGTCCACAGCGGCGTCCACAGTTCGACAACTTTGGGGTACCGTTCATGCCCTGGTGTGAAAGGCGTCACGAAAAGTTGACCGGGCCCCGTGGATAACCGGGCCCGGATCTGGGGACGGCGCTGGGGAAAACCTGTGGATACGTTCGGTGCCCTGTGGGTAACGCTCCGCCGTCCACAGCGGGCCCTGTCCGTCCACAGCCGCCATCCACACCCACTGTGGACAAAATTCGGGGGCTGACCTGCGGAAACGGGGTTATCCACGGTTTCCACAGGCCCTACTACTACCACTACACAGTTAGACCCATCGATGCGTTTCAAAGCAGGTGGGCCCGAAATCTGTGGACAACCGTCGCCCGACATCTGTTCGGGTTGCTTCCGCCCGTCTGCCCCGTCTGTCGGCGGAGTACGTCAGACTGTCCTCGGCAACTGGAAGCGGAGTGGCAGAGCTCGGCGGACAGCCAGACCGACGATCAAGATCAGACGAACCAGAGTGCGAGCGGGAGCGCTCGATCCAGGAGGCGGTTACCGGTGAAGTTCCGGGTGGAGCGTGACGTCCTCGCGGAGGCGGTGGCCTGGGCTGCCCGCAGCCTCCCGGCACGGCCGCCGGTGCCGGTGCTGGCCGGCCTGCTGCTGACGGCACAGGACGGCAGCCTGGCCCTGTCCGGCTTCGACTACGAGGTCTCGGCCCGGGTCGAGCTGGAGGCCGACATCGAGGAGGCCGGCACCGTCCTGGTCTCCGGTCGCCTGCTGAACGACATCTCGCGCAACCTCCCCAACAGGCCTGTGGAGATCTCCACCGACGGCCAGCGGGTCAGCGTGGTCTGCGGCAGCTCCCGGTTCACCCTCCCCACCCTCCCGGTGGACGAGTACCCGGCACTGCCCCAGATGCCCACCGCCACCGGCACCGTCTCGGGCGACGTCTTCGCCTCCGCGGTCAGCCAGGCCGCCGTGGCCGCCGGCCGTGACGACACCCTCCCGGTGCTGACCGGCGTCCGGGTCGAGATCGAGGGCGACCGGATCACCCTGGCCGCCACCGACCGCTACCGCTTCGCCGTGCGCGAGCTGCTGTGGAAGCCCGAGCAGTCGGACATCTCCGCCGTCGCGCTGGTCCCGGCCAAGACCCTGCAGGACATCGCCAAGTCCCTGGGCAGCGGCGACAACGTCTCGATCGCGCTGTCCTCGGGCGGCGCCGGCGAGGGCCTGATCGGTTTCGAGGGCGCCGGCCGCCGCACCACCACGCGGCTGCTGGAGGGCGAGTTCCCCAAGTTCCGCAGCCTCTTCCCGACCGAGTTCAGCGCCGTCGCCGCGATCCAGACCCAGCCGTTCCTGGAGGCGCTCAAGCGCGTCTCGCTGGTCGCCGAGCGCAACACCCCGGTCCGGCTCAGCTTCGAGCAGGGCGTGCTGACCCTGGAGGCCGGCTCGGGCGACGACGCCCAGGCCACCGAGCGGGTCGACGCCGACCTGGAGGGCGACGACATCTCGATCGCCTTCAACCCGGGCTACCTGGAGGAGGGCCTCAAGGCCATCGACTCCGCCTACGCCCAGCTGAGCTTCACCACCCCGACCAAGCCCGCCCTCCTGAGCGGCAAGGCCTCGGTGGACGCCGAGGAGGACAAGGCGTACCAGTACCTGATCATGCCGGTCCGCCTCTCGGGCTGATGCTGGTGACCGGCATGATCCCGGGGGGTGCGGGGGTCGTCCCCCACAGGACTCCGCATGCCGGTCCGCCTCTCCGGCTGACCTACACGAGCGATACCCACAGGCCGTACCCACAGCCTGTGGACGGCCTCCCCCGGTCGGCCCGGACCGGGGGAGGCCCTGTGCGTTCAGCGCGTAGGCTCAGGGAGTGTGCGGCAACGGCGCCGCCGGCAGGCACGTCACCACAGGTAAGGACTTGGTCATGGAGCTCGGCCTCATCGGTCTCGGCAAGATGGGCGGCAACATGCGCGAGCGGATCCGCCGCGCCGGCCACACCGTCATCGGCTACGACCGCAACCCGGACGTCTCCGACGTCGAGAGCCTGCAGGAACTCGTCACCAAGCTCCAGGGCCCGCGCGTGGTCTGGGTGATGGTCCCGGCCGGCGCCGCGACCCAGGCGACCGTCGACGAGCTCGCCGAGCTGCTGTCCCCCGGTGACGTCGTGGTCGACGGCGGCAACTCCCGCTGGACGGACGACATCAAGCACGCCGAGGCGCTGGCGGCCAGGGGCATCGGCTTCGTCGACTGCGGCGTCTCCGGCGGCGTCTGGGGCCTGGAGAACGGCTACGCCCTGATGTACGGCGGCGACGCCGAGCACGTCGCGCGGGTCCAGCCGGTCTTCGACGCGCTCAAGCCCGAGGGGGACTTCGGCTCGGTGCACGCGGGCGCCGTGGGCGCCGGACACTTCGCCAAGATGGTCCACAACGGCATCGAGTACGCGATGATGCAGGCCTTCGCCGAGGGCTGGGAGCTGCTGGAGGCCGCCCCCGAGGTCACCGACGTGCGCGAGGTCTTCCGCAGCTGGCAGGAGGGCACCGTCATCCGCTCCTGGCTGCTGGACCTGGCCGTCCGCGCCCTGGACGACGACGAGCACCTGGAGAAGCTGCGCGGTTGGGCCGCTGACTCCGGCGAGGGCCGTTGGACCGTCGAGGCCGCGATCGACCACGCCGTGCCGCTGCCGGCGATCACCGCCTCGCTGTTCGCCCGCTTCGCCTCGCGCCAGGACGACTCGCCGCAGATGAAGATGATCGCCGCGCTGCGCAACCAGTTCGGTGGCCACGCGGTCGAGTCCAAGTAGCCCCCTCCCCACCAGAAGGCGAGCGCAGTCCACAGCCATGCACGTCGCGCACCTGTCGCTCGCCGACTTCCGGTCGTACGCCCGGGCCGAGGTGCCCCTCGACCCGGGCGTGACGGCCTTCGTCGGTCCCAACGGCCAGGGCAAGACCAACCTGGTCGAGGCGATCGGCTACGTCGCCACCCTGGGCAGCCACCGGGTGGCGACCGACGCGCCGCTGATCCGGCTGGGCGCCGAGCGCGCGGTGATCCGCACCTCCGTGGTGGACCGCGGCCGCTCCACCCTGGTCGAACTGGAGCTCACCCCCGGCAAGGCGAACCGGGCCAGGATCAACCGCTCCGACAACGTCCGCCCGCGCGACGTGCTGGGCCTGCTGCGCACCGTGCTGTTCGCCCCCGAGGACCTCAGCCTGGTCAAGGGCGACCCCGGTGAGCGCCGCCGCTTCCTCGACGAGCTGCTGACCGCCCGCGCCCCCCGCCTGGCCGGCGTGCGGCAGGACTACGAACGGGTGCTCAAACAGCGCAACGCGCTGCTGAAGACCGCCGCGATGGCCCGCCGGGCCGGTGGCGGCAAGGGCGCCGACCTCTCCACCCTGGAGGTGTGGGACGGTCACCTCGCCCGAGCCGGAGCCGAGTTGACGGCCTTCCGGATCCAGCTGGTGGCGGCCCTGCAGCCGCTGGTGACGGCCGCGTACGGGCAACTGGCGCCCGGCGGCGGTGACACCGCGCTGGAGTACCGCAGTTCCTTCGAGGGCGAGTTGCCGGCCAGCCGCGAGCAGGCCGAGGAACAGCTCCTCCAGGCCCTGCAGGCGGTGCGCAGGCAGGAGGTCGAACGCGGGATCACCCTGGTCGGCCCGCACCGCGACGAGCTCGGGCTCAAGCTGGGCCCGCTGCCCGCCAAGGGCTACGCGAGCCACGGCGAGTCCTGGTCGTTCGCGCTCGCGCTGCGGCTGGCCTCGTACGAGCTGCTGCGCGCCGACGGCGGTGAGCCGGTGCTGATCCTGGACGACGTCTTCGCCGAGCTCGACGCGGCCCGCCGGGACCGGCTGGCCGAGCTGGTGGCCGACGGCGAGCAGGTCCTGGTGACCGCCGCGGTCGCCGAGGACGTGCCGAAGGCGCTGGCCGGCGCCCGCTTCGCGGTGGCCGACGGCGCCGTGCGCCGCGTCGACGCCTGATCCTCCACGCGATCTCCCTCAGGCGATCTTTCTCAGGCGATCCCCCCACGGGCTTGCCGCGCGGGCACGGCTCCGCCGCGCGCCTGACCTTCACGATTCCTTCGTAGAGCCCCCCGGTCGCCCCCGCCGGTGGGCGGATCCCGACCGTCCCACCGCTCCCGTACGCTGGACCGCTCGACCGTTGTCCACAGGCTGGGGAAAGGAGATCGCCGTGAGCGAGTCCGCGGAGACCTCCCCGCAGCCCGGTGCCGACCGGCCGACCGGCGCCGACCTCGCCCGTTCGGCGCTTCGGGCGGCCCGGGCGCAGGCCCGCCAGCGCGGCGAGCAGGTCCAGCAGAAGCGCGAGGCGAAGCGGCACGGCCTGCGCAGCGGGGCCCGTTCGGACGGCCGCGACCCGGTGCCGCTGGGCGCGGCGCTGAACCGGCTGCTGACCGAGCGGGGCTGGGAGTCCTCGGCCGCGGTCGGCGGGGTGATGGGCCGGTGGCCGCAGATCGTCGGCCCGGACATCGCCGCGCACTGCCACCCGTCCTCCTACGACGACCAGGCCGCGGTGCTCACCGTGCAGTGCGACTCGACCGCCTGGGCCACCCAACTGCGCTGGCTGGCCCGTCAGTTGGTGGCCCGTCTGAACCACGAGCTGGGCCACGGCACGGTCCGCACCATCAAGGTGCTCGGCCCGGCCGCACCGGCCCGCGGCTACGGCCGGCTGCGCGCCCCGGGCAGCAAGGGACCGGGCGACACCTGGGGCTGATCGCGGGCGCGGGCCCGTCCTCGGAGGAGGGCGACCGGACCACGATCTTCCGGAACCCCTGACAGCCCTTCCAGGCGCTCTGGGCCCCCCGGTCGAGTATCGGGACATGTGCAGAGGGGATTCAGGGCGGCATATCTGCCCTCAAGGGCTGCCAAAGGCCCATCTCTGTCAGTCGTACCGGTAGACTGAGAGCCAAACACTGTTGCTAGTGGCAACCGAGTCGAAACGCCGTGGTCGCACGCCCGCCCACACGGGGTGGGGATGCGGCCCGCGCTGTGCCAGAGAGGGCGCTTCGTGGCCGATTCCGGCAACCCCAGCCAGACCCCAGACCAGACCGACCAGGCTTCCTACACCGGTAGCAACATCCAGGTGCTGGAAGGCCTCGACGCCGTCCGCAAGCGCCCCGGCATGTACATCGGCTCCACCGGTGAGCGCGGCCTGCACCACCTGGTGCAGGAGGTCGTGGACAACTCCGTCGACGAGGCGATGGCCGGGTACGCCGACACCATCGATGTCACGATCATGGCCGACGGCGCGATCCGCTGCGTCGACAACGGCCGCGGCATCCCGGTCGACATCGTCCCGGGCCAGGACAAGCCGGCCGTCGAGGTCGTGCTCACCGTCCTGCACGCCGGCGGCAAGTTCGGCGGCGGCGGCTACGCGGTCTCCGGCGGTCTGCACGGCGTCGGCGTCTCCGTGGTGAACGCGCTGTCCACCCGGCTGTCGGTGGAGATCCACAAGGACGGCCACCGCTGGACCCAGGACTACAAGATGGGCGCGCCGACCGCCCCCCTGGTCAAGGGCGAGACCACCGACAAGACCGGTACGACCGTCACCTTCTGGGCCGACCCGGACATCTTCGAGACCACCGTCTACTCCTTCGAGACGCTCTCCCGGCGCTTCCAGGAGATGGCGTTCCTCAACAAGGGCCTGTCGATCTCGCTGACCGACGAGCGCCCCGAGCACGTGGACGAGGAGGGCAAGCCGCTCACCGTCACGTACAAGTACGACGGCGGCATCGCCGACTTCGTCGCCCACCTCAACTCCCGCAAGGGCGAGGTCATCCACCCCTCGGTCATCGACTACGAGGCGGAGGACAAGGACAAGGCGATCTCGGTGGAGATCGCGATGCAGTGGAACACCTCCTACACCGAGGGCGTCTACAGCTTCGCGAACACCATCCACACCCACGGCGGCGGCACCCACGAGGAGGGCTTCCGCGCGGCGCTGACCGGCCTGGTCAACCGCTACGCGCGCGACAAGAAGCTGCTCCGCGAGAAGGACGACAACCTCTCCGGCGAGGACATCCGCGAGGGCCTGACCGCGATCATCTCGGTCAAGCTCGGCGAGCCGCAGTTCGAGGGCCAGACCAAGGACAAGCTCGGCAACACCGAGGCCAAGACCTTCGTCCAGAAGGTCGTCCACGAGCACCTGAACGACTGGCTGGACCGCAACCCCAACGAGGCCGCGGACATCATCCGCAAGTCCATCCAGGCCGCCACCGCGCGCGTCGCCGCCCGCAAGGCCCGCGACCTCACGCGCCGCAAGGGCCTGCTGGAGTCCGCCTCGCTGCCGGGCAAGCTGTCGGACTGCCAGTCCAAGGACCCCTCCGAGTGCGAGATCTTCATCGTCGAGGGTGACTCCGCCGGCGGCTCGGCCAAGCAGGGCCGCGACCCGCGCACCCAGGCCATCCTGCCGATCCGCGGCAAGATCCTGAACGTCGAGAAGGCCCGGATCGACAAGGTGCTGCAGAACACCGAGGTCCAGGCGCTGATCTCGGCCTTCGGCTGCGGCATCCAGGAGGACTACGACGAGTCCAAGCTCCGCTACCACAAGATCGTCCTGATGGCCGACGCCGACGTCGACGGTCAGCACATCCGCACCCTGCTGCTGACCCTGCTGTTCCGCTTCATGCGGCCGCTGGTCGAGTCCGGGTACGTCTACCTGGCCATGCCCCCGCTGTACAAGATCAAGTGGGGCAAGGACGACTTCGAGTACGCCTACTCCGACCGCGAGCGCGACGCGCTGATCGCGGCCGGCGTGGAGGCCGGGCGCCGGCTCCCCAAGGACGACGCGATCCAGCGCTTCAAGGGTCTCGGCGAGATGAACGCCGAGGAGCTCCGGGTCACCACCATGGACGCCGAGCACCGGCTGCTGCTCCAGGTCACCCTGGAGGACGCCGCCCGCGCCGACGAGCTGTTCTCCGTGCTGATGGGCGAGGACGTCGAGGCCCGCCGCTCCTTCATCCAGCGAAACGCCAAGGACGTCCGCTTCCTGGACGTGTGACGCCGCCCGACCGGCAGCCGCACGTACCAGTCCGCGTGAAAGGAAACTGACCACCAGTGGTCGACGACAACCGTCCCGACGGCGAACAGCCCGAGACCCCCGTACCCGCCGAGGCCACCGCCCAGGCGACCATGCGGATCGAGCCGGTCGAGCTCGAGACCGAGATGCAGCGCTCCTACCTCGACTACGCCATGAGCGTGATCGTCAGCCGGGCGCTCCCCGAGGTCCGCGACGGCCTCAAGCCGGTGCACCGCCGCGTGCTCTACGCGATGTACGACGGCGGGTACCGGCCCGAGAAGGGCTACTACAAGTGCGCCCGCGTCGTCGGCGACGTCATGGGCAACTACCACCCCCACGGCGACACCTCCATCTACGACACCGTGGTCCGCCTGGCCCAGCCGTGGTCGCTGCGGATGCCGCTGGTGGACGGCAACGGCAACTTCGGCTCCCCGGGCAACGACCCGGCCGCGGCCATGCGCTACACCGAGTGCAAGATGATGCCGCTGGCCATGGAGATGATGCGCGACATCGACGAGGAGACCGTCGACTTCGCCGCCAACTACGACGGCCGCTCGCAGGAGCCCACCGTCCTGCCCGCGCGCATCCCCAACCTGTTGGTCAACGGTGCCACCGGCATCGCGGTCGGCATGGCCACCAACATCCCGCCGCACAACCTCCGCGAGGTCGCCTCCGGCGCGCTCTGGGCGCTGGAGCACCCGGACGCCTCCAACGAGGAGCTGCTGGAGGCCCTGATCGAGCGGATCAAGGGCCCGGACTTCCCGACCGGCGCGCTGATCGTCGGCCACCGCGGGATCGACGACTACTTCCGCACCGGCCGCGGCTCGGTCACCATGCGGGCCGTCGTCGAGGTCGAGGAGATCCAGGGCCGCCAGTGCCTGGTGATCACCGAGCTGCCCTACCAGGTCAACCCGGACAACCTCGCGCTGAAGATCGCCGACCTGGTCAAGGACGGCAAGGTCGCCGGCATCGCCGACGTCCGCGACGAGTCCTCCTCGCGCACCGGAACCCGCCTGGTGGTCGTGCTCAAGCGCGACGCGGTCGCCAAGGTCGTGCTCAACAACCTGTACAAGCACACCGAGCTGCAGACCAACTTCGGCGCCAACATGCTGGCCCTGGTCGACGGCGTGCCGCGCACGCTGTCGCTCGACGCCTTCATCCGGCACTGGGTCAACCACCAGGTCGAGGTCATCGTCCGGCGCACCAGGTTCCGCCTGCGCAAGGCCGAGGAGCGCGCCCACATCCTGCGCGCGCTGCTCCGCGCGCTCGACGTGATCGACGAGGTCATCGCGCTGATCCGGGCCTCGGCCAGCGCCGACGCGGCCCGCACCGGCCTGATGGAGCTGCTGTCCATCGACGAGCTCCAGGCCAACGCGATCCTGGAGATGCAGCTGCGCCGCCTGGCCGCCCTGGAGCGCCAGCGGATCACCGACGAGCACGACGAGCTCCAGCGCAAGATCGACGAGTACAACGCGATCCTGGCCTCGCCGACCCGCCAGCGGGAGATCATCTCCGAGGAGCTCACCGCGATCGTCGAGAAGTACGGCGACGAGCGGCGCTCGACCCTCATCCCGTCCGACGGCGACCTCTCCATCGAGGACCTCATCGCCGAGGAGGACATCGTCGTCACGATCACCCGTGGCGGCTACGTGAAGCGGACCCGCTCCGACCTCTACCGCTCGCAGAAGCGCGGCGGCAAGGGCGTGCGCGGTGCCCAGCTCAAGCAGGACGACATCGTCGACCACTTCTTCGTGACGACGACCCACAACTGGATCCTGTTCTTCACCAACAAGGGCCGGGTCTACCGCGCCAAGGGCTACGAGCTGCCGGACGCCGGGCGCGACGCCCGCGGCCAGCACGTGGCCAACCTGCTGGCCTTCCAGCCGGAGGAGCACATCACCCAGGTGATGGCCGTCCGCACCTACGAGGACAAGCCGTACCTGGTGCTCGCCACCCGGGCCGGCCTGGTCAAGAAGTCCGCGCTGAAGGACTACGACTCCCCGCGCTCCGGCGGCCTGATCGCGATCAACCTGCGCCAGGACGAGGCGGGCCGGGACGACGAGCTGATCGGCGCCGAGCTGGTCTCCTCCGAGGACGACCTGCTGCTGGTCTCCAAGAAGGCCCAGTCGATCCGCTTCACCGCGACCGACGACGCCCTGCGGCCCACCGGCCGCGCCACCTCGGGCGTCAAGGGCATGGCCTTCCGCGAGGACGACGAGCTGCTCTCGATGAACGTCGTCCGCCCGGGCACGTTCGTCTTCACCGCCACCGACGGCGGGTACGCCAAGCGCACGGCGGTGGACGAGTACCGTGTTCAGGGACGCGGCGGCTACGGCACCAAGGCGGCGAAGATCGTCGAGGGCCGGGGTTCGCTGGTCGGCGCGCTGGTGGTCGACGACACCGACGAGATCATGGCGATCACCCTGTCGGGTGGGGTGATCCGCACGAGGGTTTCCGAGGTTCGTGAAACCGGACGTGACACCATGGGCGTCCAACTGATCAACCTCGGAAAGCGCGACGCGGTCGTGGGCATGGCCCGCAACGCGGAGGCCGAGGACGAGGAGACGTCGGAGGACGAGGTCGAGGGCACCGAGTCCACCGAGATGGCCGAGGGTACGGAGACGGCCGCCGGCGGCGAAGCCGGCGTCTGACCGAACCGTTGGCCGGTGCCGTCGCGTCCTCAGTGAGGGGATGCGGCGGCACCGGCCGCCGACCAGTTCCGGGCAATCCCGCCGGGCGCTGGATGTCGAGTGACGAACAGGGCGGTTCCCCCGCCCTGGCGGGAAGTGCGGGAGGACCAGGTGAGTGGAGCCACGGGTGCTGCGGGAGGAGCCTCCGGCGGCCGTCCGGGCGCGCAGGGCGGGGGTGGGTACGGCGTGCCGCAGCCGCCGGCCGAACACCCGGCCGCGTCCACCTCGCTGATGCCACCGGTCGGCGCGGCGGGCCAGAGCGGTGCCACGTACGGCGGTCAGACGCCGGCCCCGGGCGCCCAGGGCGGGGCCGGCGGGTTCTCCCAGCCGACCACCTACGCCAAGGGGCAGCCGACCCCGGCCCGGGGCACCCGGACGGGGAACACCCCGCCCGGCGGCACGCCCGTCCCCGGGGCCGCGCGCCGACCCGGCACCGGAGCCCCGGCCGCCGGCCCGGGCCTGGGCCGCACGCGCAAGGCCCGTCTGCGGGTGACCAAGGTCGACCCGTGGTCCGTGATGAAGGTCAGCTTCCTGCTGTCGCTGGCGGTCGGGATCATCATCATCGTGGCCGCGGCCGTGCTGTGGATGACGCTGGACTCGCTCGGCGTCTTCGACTCGCTGTCCAAGACCCTGAAGGACGTCACGGGGTCGGACAGCAACGGCGGCATCAACATCATGGACTACATCGGCTTCGGCAAGGTGATGACCTTCACCTCGCTGATCGCCGTGGTGGACGTCGTGCTGCTGACCGCGCTGTCCACGCTCTCCGCGTTCATCTACAACGCCGCGGCCGGCTTCACCGGCGGCGTCGAGCTGACCCTCGCCGAGGAGGACTGACCCGGGCGGATCCTGATCCACGGTCAGAACTCCGTCCCCGGACGGAATGGACGGGCCCCGGAGGCTGTTTCAGCCTCCGGGGCCCGTCGGCATTTCGGGTGACAGCCGGCCGCCCGCGGCGTGCCGCCCGGATTCGGGCCGGCCGCGGTGGGATTTGCTGGATGCCGCCCGTTCCGCGTCAGGGAGTGCCGCAGGCCGCCCCCGGTCCGCCCGACCGGGTCGTGCAGGACGACTGGACGGAGGCGCGCTCGATGGCACAGCTCGCAGGTCAACTGGTCGAGGCCCTGGAAGGGCTGCTGGGGGTGCAGGTCCCGCTGCGGGTCCAGGCGTGGGACGGCAGCGTCGCCGGCCCGCCCGGCGCCCCCACCATCGTCCTGCGCAACCGCCGCGCGCTGCGCCGCCTGCTCTGGGCCCCGGGCGAGCTCGGCCTGGCCCGCGCCTACGTCTCGGGGGACCTCGACGTCGCCCCCGGCGGCGACCTCTACGAGGTGCTCGACGCCGTCGGCCGGTTCTCCGAGCTGCCGCGGATCCGCACCCTGGAGTTCGGCCCGGCCGACGTGGTCGGCCCGGAGGGCCGCCGGGCGCTCGCCGCCGTCCTGCGGGCCGGCGCGGTCGGCCCCCGGCCCACGCCGCCCCCCGAGGAGGCCCGGACGGCCCGGGGGCGGCTGCACAGCCGCGGCCGGGACCGCGCCGCCATCAGCCACCACTACGACGTCGGCAACGACTTCTACGGGCTCGTCCTGGGCTCCTCGATGGTCTACTCGTGCGCCTACTGGACGCCGGACTCGAAGAGCCTGGAGGACGCCCAGGCGGCCAAGCTCGACCTGATCTGCCGCAAGCTCGGCCTGCGGCCGGGGATGCGCCTGCTGGACGTCGGCTGCGGCTGGGGCTCGCTGCTGCTGCACGCGGTCCGGCACTACGGCGTCACGGCGGTCGGCGTCTCCATCTCGGCGGAGCAGGTCGCGCTGGCCCGCCGGCGGGTCGAAGAGGCCGGGCTGGCCGACCGGGTGGAGGTCCGGCTCCAGGACTACCGGGAGACCGCCGACGGCCCCTTCGACGCGATCTCCAGCGTCGGCATGGCCGAGCACGTCGGCGAGGAGCAGTACCGGGTGTACGCCGAGGGCCTTTACCGGCTGCTGGTGCCCGGTGGCCGGCTGCTCAACCACCAGATCGCGCGCCGCCCCGACCACCCCGGCGAGGAGCACCGCACCAGCCCGTTCATCGACCGCTACGTCTTCCCGGACGGCGAGCTCTCGCCGGTCGGTTCCACCGTGGCCCGGCTGGAGGAGGCCGGCTTCGAGGTCCGCGACGTCGAGTCGCTGCGCGAGCACTACGCGCTGACGCTGCGCGAATGGGTGGCCAACCTGGAGGCGCACTGGACGGAGGCGGTCCGGCTGGTCGGCCGCGGCCGGGCCAGGGTGTGGCGGCTGTACATGGCGGCCTCCGCGCTCGCCTTCGAGCAGAACCGGATCGGGATCAACCAGGTCCTCGCCGTCCGCAGCACCGAGGAGGGCGCGGCCGGCCTGCCGGCGACCCGGGAGGAGTGGCTGCTGCGGCGCTCCACCGGGGCGCCGCGGCTCGGCGCCGGGGTCCCTGCCGCGACCCCCGCCGGAACGGATTTGGGGGATCGGCGGTCGGTCCGCTAATCTTTCAGTGCGGCAAGGGCCTATAGCTCAGACGGTTAGAGCGCTTCCCTGATAAGGAAGAGGCCACAGGTTCAAGTCCTGTTAGGCCCACCTCCCCGAAGGGCCCGGAGTGGATCACTCCGGGCCCTTCGGCGTTTCCCGGCGTCAATCCCGCGGTCCGGGCGCGGGGTTGGCGGCAGCGGTGGCTGGTCACGATTGGGACACCGGTGTGTATCATCGGCCGCAAGGGCAGTCTGGCACCCGGCGGCCCCGTAGGCGTTCGAAAAGAACTGGACTCGTCGGCCCGGTCACTCCGGCCGGAACTCGGCTCTTGAGTCCACTTATGCAAGAAGGACGAGGTCCCGCGGTGAAGAAGCTTCTCCTGGTCGCCCTGGTCGCCCTCGGCGGCTTCTTTGTCTACCGTCAGGTCCAGGCGGACCGCGCCGAGCAGGACCTGTGGACCGAGGCCACCGACCCGGTTCCGGCTGGTCGCTGACCTCCGGGCGATCTGACGATCGACGATCTTCGGGGGCGCTCCGCGCGCCTCCTCGGGTCGGGGGGGGGGGGGGGGGGGGGGGGGGGGGGGGGGGGCGGGGGGGGGGGGGCGGGGGGGGGGGCGGCGCCCGCCGCGCCCAGCGCGCGCGGG
>NZ_JBHWGV010000040.1:0-4402 GCF_042732955.1 Kitasatospora sp. NPDC059747
GCCGCCGCCGAAGTCGAGGCAGTAGAACTGGACCTCGCGCGGGGTGTGGGTGAGGGCGAGGCCGGTGACGAGGGTGCGCAGGAGGTTGCTCTTGCCGCTCTGCGGGGCGCCGGCGATGCCGACGTGGCCGCCGGCGCCGGACAGGTCGGCGGTGAGCAGGTCGCGCAGTTGCTGGAAGGGGCGGTCGACGACGCCGACGGGCAGCCGCAGGGCTCCGTGGGTGTGTTCGTCCTCGGTGGTGAGGCCGCGGTCGGGGTGCGGGACGAGCGGGGGCAGGAGTTCGTCGAGGGTGGGCGGGACCCCGAGGGGCGGCAGCCAGACCCGGTGGGCGGGCGGTCCGGCGTCGCGCAGGCGGTCGGCGGCGATCTCCAGCAGGGAACCGGCCGACGCCGTGACCTCCTCCTCCACCTCCTCCACGGGCGCCTGGCGCTGCATCACGTAGTCCGTGCCGTACCGGACGACCTGTCCGGCGACGACGGCCTGCTGGGCGGCGCGCCGCTTGGGCCGGTACGGTCCCGAGACGTAGGCGGCCTTGAAGCGGGTCAGGGTGGAGATGTCGCTGCGCAGGAAGCCGTTGCCGGGCTGGGAGGGCAGCTGGTAGGCGTCGGGGACGCCGAGGACGCCCCGGCTCTCCATGGCCGAGAACGTCCGCAGGCCGATCCGGTAGGACAGGTGGGATTCGAGCGCGCTCATCCGGCCCTCGTCCAACCGCTGGGAGGCGAGCAGGAGGTGGACGCCCAGCGAGCGGCCGAGCCGCCCGATCATCACGAACAGCTCCATGAAGTCCCGGTGGGCGGAGAGCAGTTCGCTGAACTCGTCGACGACGACGAACAGGGTGGGCAGCGGCCGCAGCGCCGCGCCGCCCTCGCGCGCCGTCTCGTACTCCAGCAGCGACGCGTACCCGGCGACGCGCAGCAGCTCCTGGCGGCGCACGAGTTCGCCGTGCAGGGCGTCGCGCATGCGGTCCACCAGCGAGGCCTCGTCGGCGAGGTTGGTGATGACGGCGGAGGTGTGCGGCAGGGTGTCGAGGCCGAGGAAGGTCGCGCCGCCCTTGAAGTCGACGAGGACGAAGTTGAGCACCTCGGAGGAGTGGGTGACGGCGAGCGCGAGGACGAGCGTGCGCAGCAGTTCGGACTTGCCGGAGCCGGTGGCGCCGATGAGCATGCCGTGCGGGCCCATGCCGCCCTGCGCGGACTCCTTGAGGTCGAGGTCGACGGGCCGGCCGTCCGGTCCGAGGCCGAGCGGCACGCGCAGGCGTTGCGGGATGCCGCGCTGGGCCCACAGGGCCTCGACGTCGTGGGCGTGCAGGTCGGGGATGCCGAGCAGGGCGGTCAGGTCGAAGTCGGTGGCCAGCGGCTCGGCGACGTCGACGCCGTCGGCGATGCGGTAGCGGGCGAGCTGGGCGGCGAGCCGGGTGGCGGCGGGCAGCGCGAGGGCGTCGGGGCGGCCGAGGTCGGTGACGACGTCCTTGCGGTTGCGGTCGGCGCCGACCATGGTGAGCCGGCCCTCCTCGACGCGCAGCCGCAGGGTGGTGCGGGCCGGGCGCCATTCCAGGGTGTCGGCGAGGTCGACGAGGACGGCGTTGCGGTAGCCGGTGAGCGCGGCGCGGCTGCCGGCGTGCGCGCCGGGGCCGTCGAGGACGAGGACGGTGAACGGTTCGTCGCGGCTCGGGTCGGCGTCGGGCTCGTACGCGGGCCGGCCGGTGAACTCCTCGCCGAGCAGTTGCTCGACCTCGCCGAGGCTGCCCGCGACGAGCCGGACCGGGCCGGCGCCGTCGGTGTCGGTCGGGTGCAGGGCGTGCGGCAGCCACTTGGCCCACTCCCAGTGCGTGCGCCGCTCGGCGTCGGCGACGACGGCGACGTGGAGCTCGTCCGGCCCGTGCACGACGGCGAGTTGGGCGATCATCGCGCGCACGAGCGCGCGGGCGGCCTCGGGATCGTCGGCGCGCAGCAGGAGTTGGGCGAAGCCGCGCAGGTGGATCGCCATCGGCTGGTCGGCGACGGTGCCGTAGGCGTGGATGAAGCGGCGCAGCGCGTGGGCGCACAGCGGTTCGAGGTCCTCGACCGGCTTGGTGGCGAGCGGGGCGAGCGGGGTCGCGAGGCGCTGGGCGCCGAGGCCGATCCGGACGTCGCTGAAGTCCGGGTGCGCGGCCCGCCGTTCCCACAGCCGGGTGGTGCCCACCAGCGACCACAGCTCGCCGGGCGCGGGGTGGCGCCAGGCCAGCGCCTTGCGCTGGGCGTCGATCGAGCGGCGCACCTGGCGGCGCATCTGGGCGAGGTAGCGCAGGTAGTCGCGGCGCTCGGCGCGCAGCTGGTGCTTGCGATCGCTGGAGCCGCGGAACAGCTGGGTGACGAGCATGCCGACGGCGGACAGCGCCATCATGCCGACCGCGACGTAGCTCAGCGCGCCGCCGCCCTCGGGCCCGGCCGGGCGCAGGAACATGAACACCATCGACAGCGAGCCGAGCGCCATCGGCGCCATGCCGATCATGCTCGACATGCCGCTCTGCTTCTCGGGCAGGACCGGCGGCTCCTGGAGCTGGACGTCGCCGTCCGGCATCTCGGGCCCAGGACGCCTGGGCGTCCGCTTGACCAGGACCACGCTCACTCAGGGCTCCTCACGTTCCGCCACCGTCCTCTCACGCTGACGGGCGGCGGCGACCGCGGGGTTCAGCGGGGTCCGGCCGGACGCGGCCGGGTGCGTGAACGCCGACTCCCGCGCGGCCCGTTCGAGAAGACGGAGAACACTACGGACCCCGACCCCGAGGAGAGGCGTGAGCACCAGCGCCGTCGCAGGACTGTGCCGATTGAGGTTCCACGCGCCGGAGGCGGTCTTCGAACTCGCCGTCCCGGCCGACGTCCCCCTGGCCGACCTGCTCCCCGCGATCATCGGCCACGCCGGCCCCGGCCTCGCCGAGAGCGGCCTGGAGCACGGCGGCTGGGTGCTCCAGCGGCTCGGCGAGGAGCCGCTGGACGAGGAGCGGAGCGTCGAGGCGCTGGCGCTCCACGACGGCGACGCGCTCTACCTGCGCCCCCGCCACGAGGCCCTGCCCCCGGTGCACTTCGACGACCTGGTCGACGGCGTCGCCACCGGCATGCACGAGCGCGGCGACACCTGGCGCCCGGCCCTCACCCGCCGCCTCGCCCTCGCGCTCGCCCTGGCCGCCCTCGCGGCCGGCTGGATCGTGCTGGCCCTCCCGGGCCCGGCCGCCCCGCGGGAGGCCGCGGCGGCGGGCGTCGCCGTGCTCCTGCTGCTCGGCGCGGCCAGCGCCTCCCGCGCGATGGCGGACGCGGGCGCGGGCACCGCGCTCGGCGCCGCCGCCGTCCCGTACCTGGGGCTCGCCGCCCTGCTGCGGGGCCCCGGGCCGCCCGCGCCCCCCCCGCGCGGGGCGCGGGGGGGGGGGCGGGGGGGGGGGGCCCCCGCCCGCGCCCCCCCCCCCCCCGGGGGCGGGCCCCCCCCCCCCCGCGGCCCCCCCCGGGGGCGGGCCGGCCACGACCTGCTCGGGGCCCGGGTGCTCGCGGCCTCCTCCGCGGCGGCGGGCGCGGCCGTGCTGTCGCTGGCGGCGGTGGGGGCCGCGGCGCCGCTGTTCATCGGCCTGGTGCTGGTCGCCGCGCTCGGCGTGCTGGCCGGGGCCCTGCTCCTGCTCGGCCTCGCCGCGGACCAACTCGTCGCCCTCGTCTCGGTGTTCGCCGTCCTGGTCGGCTCCTTCGTGCCGTCCGTGGCGTTCCGGCTCTCCGGCCTGCGGCTGCCGATGCTGCCGCGCAACGCCGAGGAGCTCCAGGAGAACATCGATCCCGTCCCGGCCACGGCCGTCCTCCCCCGCGCGCTCGTCGCCGACGACTACCTGATGGCGCTCTACACCGCGATCGGCACCGTCTGCGCGGTCTGTCTCACCGTCCTGCCGTTCACGGGCGGCTGGGCCGGCCCGGCCGAGGCCGGGGCGCTCGCGCTGCTCCTCGTCCTCCACGCCCGCGCCATCGGCAGCATCCGCCAGCGCCTCGTCCTCCTGCTGCCCGGCGTGTACGGCGGCGCCGTGCTGCTCACCCGGTTCACCACGGGCGCCTCCCCCTCGGAACGCCTCGCCCTCCTCGGCGCCCTGGTGGCCCTGACCGCCGCCCTCCTGGTCGCCGCCTGGACCGTCCCCGGCCGCCGCCTCCTGCCCTACTGGGGCCGCATCGCCGACCTCCTCCACACCCTGACCGCCCTCGCCCTCCTCCCGCTGGCCCTCCAGGCCTGCGGCCTCTACCACTCCCTGCGCGCCCTGGGCGGCTGAGCGCCGCGATGCCCGTCCCGTGCCCCCGCCCACCCACCCGGCCGGGGCCCCGGGGGGGGGCCCCCCGGGGAACAAGCGCCCGGGGGGGGGGTGTACCCGGGGGGGGGGTGTGGGGACTAGAGGGGGGGC
>NZ_JBHWGV010000040.1:4412-9627 GCF_042732955.1 Kitasatospora sp. NPDC059747
TCCCCGCGCCCCCCCCGGGCCTGCGCCCTCTCCCCCCCCGGGCCCCGCGGGGGCGGCGGTGCGCGGCGCGCCCGGGCCCGGCCCCGGGCCGCCCGCGGGGGGGGGCCCACGGGCGTGGGACCCCCGGGTATTAGCCACGGTCCTCCCGGGCCCGCTCGGCCGCCCGCACTCGCCGGAGCAGTGCCGCCGCGTCCCCCAGTCCGGCTGCCTCGTAGACCCCGGGGTAGGCCTCCCTGATCAGCTCGATGTGGTGCCCGGCGATGACGAGCGCGATGCCGTCCGGCACGTCGTGCAGGTCGAGCAGACCGATCACCGCACTCGCCAGCTCGCCCGCGTTCCTGGCCCCGCCCCGCAGCATCGCGCGGTGGTGGGCCTCACGGCGGCCGTCCGGGACGGCCGCCTCGAAGGTAGCTCCGGGTATGTAGTTGGTGTAGGTGAGCAGGCTGTTGACGAACCGCTGAAGAGCCTGCGGGGACGTCTCGGCGCGTCCGTTCTCGGTGTCGTTCACCAGCACGGCGAGCTCCGAACGAGCCGTGTTCAGCCTCTCCCGGTGGTAGGGCTCGATCGGGATGACCCCGACGCGCTCGTTCTCCTGCCGCTCGGCGTGCCGGGCGACCCGCGCCAGGTTCAGCATGGCCTGGGGGATCCCCTCCCCGGTGACGGCCTGGCGGATCACGTCCTGGTGGACCACCCAGGAGGTGGTGTGCGCGCCCATCGTGCCCGAGAACGGGGACGGGCTGCGGCCCGCGAGGAGCACCTGCCGGATCACGCCGTCCGGTCCGAGAACGGCCTGCGTGGCGAGCGGAGACCGTGCCCGCTCCTCCTCCAGCAGGGCGTCCTCGTCCGGTTCACTGCTGTGATCGGTGGAAGCCGGCGTCCCGGAGTGCTCCGCGGCGGCCGGACCCGACGACGGACCGGGCGCGGCGCCCGCGGTCATCGGCTCGTCCAGCTGCATCTGCTCGAACTGCCCGACCAGATTGCCGAGGTCGGTGATCTCCTTCCTGAGAACGGGGATCTCCGCGCGCTCCTTCTTCGTGGTGAGGCTGCTGGTCAGCCGCTCCAAGCGACCCTCGCGGAGGCCCATGATCCGTTTCGCCTCCTGCACGTACTTGTCGGCCAGTTGCCGGACCGCCGGCCGGATCCGCATCGCCAACTGCACGGCCGCCCGCTCACGGCCCTCATCGCCGTGGCCCCACGCCGCGACGAAGGCATCCGGGAAGGCCAGTTCGACCGACCGGAGGTGCTGTTGGACGAGTTCGTTCATCCGCTGCTCCAAGCCGGCGGAGTCCGGCATGCCCGGGGCGATCCTGCCCAGCGTGTGCGGATCGGGTTCGGCCACCACCCAGGCCGCCGCCTGTGTGTCGAACAGGTCGAGGACCGCGTCCTGCAGATCCGCCTGCGTCCGGTTGACGGCGCGGTCCTCGAAGTCGGCCAGCAGCCGTACGGGACCGGCCTCGGCCTTGCCCTTGCCGGCCGTGGCCGGGCTGACCTCCCGCACGTTGATCGTGGTGAGCGGGATCAGCTCGCGGTAGTGCAGGTAGGCGTCCGCGAACTGCTGCAGCAGCGAGGTACCGAACTCCGGATTCCTCACCCGGGTCAGCAGGTAGTGCAGATCGCGGAGTTCGCGCTCGGCCTCCTCGAGCCTCCGCCGGTGCTCGGGCGGGAGGTGGTCGGTCAACCGCGCGCCGGGCAGCTCACGCACCGCCCCGATCAGGCCGGTGAGCCCGGTCACCGCGTCCGCGGGGCTGTGGGCCCGCAGCGTTCTGGTCAGAGCCGCGACCTGCACGGCGAAGGCCGTGGAGTGGTCACCCATCGTGCCGCTGTACGGGGAGGGCGGGCGGCCGACGACCGTGACGTTGGAGATCCTCCCGTCCGGGCCCGTTTCGAGCTGGGTCACCAGCCCCTGGGCACGCTCCGGCGCCTCGGGACGGTGGAGCAGGTCGCTCGCGTCGTAGTGGCTGCGGCTGCTGGAGTAGAACACCGTGACCTGGCGGTGGGCGGGGTCGCCGAACTCCACGGGAGCCTGCCGGCCTTCCGGGGTGACGATCCGCAACCGGATGCCCAGCGCGTGCGCCACCAGCGGCGCGAACATCTCTCCTTCGGCGGTCGCCCAGTGGGTCCGCCAGTTGGCGACGGCGTCCACCAGTCCCGCGTAGTCGTCCCGGGTGAGGTGAGCGGCCGGATCTCCCCTCAGGACGCGGTAAGCGTGAGTGATCTCGTTCGGCAGACCCTGCGGATCCCGAGCTGCGAGGTACTGTTCGACCACCCTGCGGAGGGCCTCGTGCTCTTCGAGCGTGTGGAGCCCGTGGTCGGTCAACAGCCCTGCCACGCCGCGCGGATCGCTGGTGGCCACCGCCCGCAGGAGACAGAAGCCGTCGGAATCGACGCTCACCAGGTTGCCGTTCTCCGGCTGCTCGCGATGCCCGCCCGAGGACGAACTCTCCTCCTGGCCGCCCGGACCCCCGAACCGTGCCGTGTCCTCCATCGGCCGCAGGTGGTGCTCACCCGGGCCGGCCAGGTGCTCCGCCGCGTGGTACCCCGGCGGGAGGTCCCCGGACGGCAGCTCGGTGCGGACGACCGTGCCGTCCTCGCCGAGGCGGTGGCCGACCCAGTGGCCCCCGGGCACCACGACGGGACGGCCGTGCGCGTCGATGCCGACGTCGGCGGCCACGAGCAGGTGTCCGGGCCCGTCCGGGTTCCCGTGGTCCGGCACGAACCAGACCGGGCCGGTGGCCGCGTGGATCTCCGGGGTGAGCCCGTGCTCGGCCAGGTGCGCCAGGACCTCGGCGACCTGGGTGTGGCCGCCCTGCGAGGCCAGGTCGCAGGCGACGAACCGCAGGGTCGTCCGGCCGTCCCAGCCGCCGCTCCGGTGCCACTCGACCAGCCGGTCGGCGAGCCGGCGGGGGCTCAGCGGCAACTGGGCGTCCTTGGTGTGCAGGGCGACCAGCCGGACGGCAGGGTCGTGCGGGAAGTGGGCCAGGGCGTCGGCGGTGGCCGGGTCCGGTGCCTCGCCCGCCGGCCAGAACGGCGCGTCGGCGCTGCCGGGACGGTCGGCGATGGGGTGCTCGGCGTCGGGGCCCGAATGCTCGCGCTGCCCGAACGACTGCGGCGCCGGCTTGCCCCACGCGCCCTTCGCCTGCGGCTTCACGGGCTGCGACGACGACTCGGGCGCCCCCGCCTCCGGCTTCTGCGACTCCGCCCCGGCGGTCGTCGCCGCGTCGCTCGGGCGAGCGACGGGCGCGACGGTCTTGTACGCGATCTGGTGGCGCTGCTTCCTCCCCCGGTCGTCCGTGACGGTGACGTCGAACGTCCCGTCGACGTGCTCGTACCCGTACGGGATGGCGACGTTGATCTTCGCGCCCCCGAACGTGAGTTCCCGGCTCGGCGGCACCTTGCCGTCGTCCTTCGGATAGGCGGCCACCACCCGGATCCCGGGGTACGCCTGGTTGAGGTCGCGGACGACGTCCTTGCAGCTCTCGCAGGTTCCCTTGGTGGAGAAGACGGTGAACGTCCCGGACACCTGGTTCTTCTCCTTGAAACCCCAGCTCTCCAGCTGCCGGTACGCCGCGTTCAGCAGGGTGACCTCGGCGTCCTTCCGCTGGTAGCCGAAGGAGTGGTCGGCAGCGGGCTTCCGGAGTTCGGCGGCCACCTCGTCCTCGGCCCGCGCGTACTCCTTCAACTTCTCGAAGGCCTGCTTGTGGAGGTCCGCCGCCCGCTTGTGCAACTCCGCCATCGTCTCCCGCGGTTCGTTCCGGGTCTTGGCGGCCTTCACCCTCTCCTGGATGTCCACGACCTGCCGGTGGAGCTCGACCGCCTCGCCATGGCGGGTCTCCGCCAGCTCGATCTTGTTCCAGAACTCGCGCGGATCCCTCGGCCTGCCCCCTTCGTCCTCCGTGGTCCTCTCCCGTGCGGTGGCGGCCAGCGCGACCGCATCGTCGATCTTCTTGGCGACCGCGGCCAAGTGCTCTCCGGCCGCCTCCCTTTCAGCGGGCTTCGTGACCCAGGTGTCCAGAGCCGTGAACGCGGACTTGTACCCGGCGACCGCCTCCGTCAGTCCGGTGGACGCGGCCTTGTGCTGAGCGGCCGCCTCGCGGAGCACGGTGGCCACCTTTTCGGCCCGCCACTTCTCCGCGCTCTGGTAACCCTTCCCCTGCTTGATCGCCCTCTCGTCCTCGGGCCAGGACTGCGCCTTCAGCTCGTCGAGTCGGGTCCGGTCATTGAGCTCGGGGAACTGCTTCGCGCCGTTGTTGGTCCGCTTCGACGTCCACACGTAGGGGTTCCCGGCCTTGTCCTGCCCCTCCAGGCGCAGGTGCCCGACGGCGAAGGTCATGCCCGGGTGCGGGCCCGGGAGGATCTCGTTGACCAGGGGCCTGAGCACTTCCTCGTCGGTCAGGACGACGGGCTTCGGGTCCTCTCCCTCCGGCGACAGGAGGACACCGTGGGCTTCGTGAGCTCCGTGGGCCGTGGTGGCGGCGGGGTTGAGGGCGAGCTCGATCAGGTCGGCTTCCGAGACGGGGTGGCTCGGCCCCTCCGGTTCGGGGTGCGGCTCGCCGGTCGCCGTGCGCATGAACTCCCGGAAGCCTCCGTACAGTTCCTCCTCGGCACGGGTGCGGCTGACCGGGTTGGCCGGGGCGGGGTGGCCGGCCTGCGGGTCGGGGCCGTACAGGCGCTCCAGCAGGGGCAGCAGTTCCGGGTCGTTGCGCCTGACCCAGTCGGCGCCGTTGTTGCGGGCCGACCGGGTGCTCGGGTCGTTCCCGTGGTTGGTGCCGAGGTAGGCGTTGCTCAGCTGGGCGAAGTACTCGTACTCGTCGGCCGAGGAGTAGTTGCCGACCAGCTCGTCGGCGGCATTGCGTCGCCCGCCGTCGGGCCACGCCGCGACGGGCTCCTCGCCGAACAGGTCGGTCAGCCCGTCCGCCTGGCGCTTGCCGCGGTAGGCCTCCCTGACGAGCGCGTGCTCGTCGCCCGTCAGGCCGAACTTGTGGATGGCGTGGGCGAGTTCGTGGGTGGTCGTGGAGTAGCCCTCGGGATGGGTCGAGGCCCGTCCGAGCGTCGTCGTCGCACCGAGGAGGTTCTCCTCCGTCACGACCACGATCTTCCTGGACTGCACGCCCCGGACGGTCCGCCAGGGCCGGCCGTGGGGCCCCCGGGGGGGGGGGGGGGGGGGCGCGCCCCCCCCCCCCCCGAGCGCGCCCGCCCCCCCGCAACAGTACCCCCC